>RFNJ01000028.1 GCA_009927255.1 Pseudomonadota bacterium
GCTCCGCCGTATCGGCCGTGAATATCTATGGGCCTACCGCAGCAATTTGCTCTGGGCGGGCCTCGCCATGCTGATCATCGCCGCCGCACTGGGGATGCAAGCACACCTCGTCCAGCCGCTCTTCGATAACGGCCTCATCCTCGGCAAAGTCGGCGTGATCAACACCGTCATCGGCGCCATCGTGCTGCTCACCATCATTCGCGGCGTCGCCAGCTACTACCAACTCTATATTATGGAATCGATCGGCCAAAGCGTAGTCGCCAAAATGCAGGAAGAAATGTACGCCCGCACCATGCGCCAAAACCTCGGCTTCTTCGCCCAAAACCCCAGCGGAACCCTCACCAGTCGTTTTGTGTCAGACCTCCAACGCCTCAAATACGCCGTCACCCAAATCTTCAATTCCGGCCTGCGGGATAGCGCCACCATCCTCGGCCTCTTCGCCAATATGCTGATCCAAGACTGGCGCCTCACCCTCCTCACCCTCATCATCGTCCCCGCCACCATCATCCCCATCCGCCGCTTTGGCCGCCTCAGCCGCAAGTATTCCCGCGTCAACCAAGAAAGCACCGCCAGCTTAGCCCACCACCTCAGCCAAACCCTCCAACACGTCCGCCAAGTGCAGTCCTACACGCAGGAAGCCACCGAACAACGCCGGATGAACAGCAAAATCGCCGAAGTCCTCACCAGTACGCTGAAGGCCATCCGCATCCGCGCCGCCTCCTCCCCGATTGTCGAAATCATCGGCACCATCGCCATCGCCGCGATCATGTTCTACGCCGGCCAACGCATCACCCAAGGCACCCTCAGCGCCGGCGCCTTCGCCAGTTTCATGGCCAGCATCATCATGCTCAGCCGCCCGCTCAAAGGCATCACCAACCTCAATAACAACCTGCAAGAAGGCCTCGCCGCCGCCCAACGCGCGTTCGAACTGATCGACGCCCCCTTGCCGCTGCCCGATAAATCCACCGCCAAACCCCTCCACACCACCAGCGCCACCCTCGCCTTCAAAAACGCCACACTCACCTACCCCGATGGCACCACCGCACTGCAAAATTTCACCCTCACCATCCCCGCAGGCCACACCGTCGCCTTCGTCGGCCCCAGCGGCGCGGGCAAAACCAGCGTGCTCAACCTCATTCCCCGTTTCTATAATCTCAGCAAAGGCAGCCTCACCCTCAACGGCCAGCCGTTGGAAGATTTTACGCTCCACTCACTCCGCAGCCACATCGCCCTGGTCACCCAAGATGTCGCGGTGTTCGATGATACAATTGCCGCCAACATCGCCTACGGCAACCCATCAGCAACCGAAGAAGAAATTGAAAAAGCCGCCCGCGCCGCCGCTGCCCACAGCTTCATCACCCAGTTGCCGCAGGGCTACCAAACCATGCTGGGCGAAAACGGCCTCAAACTAAGTGGCGGCCAAAAGCAACGCCTCTCCATCGCCCGCGCGATCCTCAAAAACGCCCCCATCCTCCTCCTCGATGAAGCCACCGCCGCCCTCGATACCGCGTCCGAAAAACAAGTCCAACACGCGCTGGAAAAACTCTCGCAAAACCGCACCACCCTCATCGTCGCCCACCGCCTTTCCACCATCACCCACGCCCACCAAATCGTGGTGCTGAACGAAGGCCAAATCGCCGAACAAGGCACCCACCCCCAACTGCTAAAAAAGAAGGGCCTCTACCACAAACTCTGGTCCATGCAAGCCCAAACCGACTCCTAAAATGGCTGGACAAAGTCCAGCCACCCCGTGAG
>RFNJ01000065.1 GCA_009927255.1 Pseudomonadota bacterium
AAATGCGCCAGCATTTACTCGCGGGGCCAACCACCCAACCCTATCCTGCATCCTCGAACGACCAGCTCAAAACTCACCAAAGCACCCAAGCAAAAGGCCGTTCGGGGATCCATCCCACCCAAGCACCAAGCCCCACCACAAAGTATAAAAATAGAGGCGCCCGTCCTCGAATGGCCTCACAAACCAAACCCCAGCACCAACCCCTCGGCCATTCGGGGACCCACCAACGGCCTAGCTTCGCCCCCACTATCACCCCACTATCAACCCCCAAACCAAGGGCCTCCGTGCCGGAAGCTGGAAGGGTCAATTTTTCCTATCAAAAAATTGGGGCCCCTGCCACTATCCGGCACCACCCGTGTCGCCCCCTCTCCACGAAGTTCCCAAGCAAAAAACACCACCCATTCTTCCCTGAACCCTGCACCCTGAACCCAGTCATCCAGTCATCCGGCCATCCGGTCTCACCCTCCGCTCACTCGTCCCCGGTATCCCCAAAACCCCCCGATACTTCGCCACCGTCCGCCGCGCCACCTCCACCCCCTCCTCTTTCAATTTAGCAACCAACACCTCATCCGAAAGCGGCTTGGTCGGATTCTCAGCCTTCACCAACTTGGCAATTAAAGCCTGCACGCTGCTCGCCGCCACCGCCACCTGCCCGCCGCTGCTCGCCACCCCGCTGCCAAAAAACGCCTTGAATCCCAGCACCCCATGCGGCGTCAAAATATACTTGCCACTCACCACGCGGCTCACCGTGCTCTCATGCACGCCTACCACTTCGGCCACTTCACGCAATGTTAGCGGCACCAAAAATTCTGGCCCGGCGTCCAAAAATTGCCGCTGCCGCCGCACCATTTCCTTGGCAATTGCCAAGGTCGTTTTCGCCCGCTGCTCCAGCGCATTCAGCAACCACTTCGCCCGCCCATAGCGTTCATTCGCATATTGTTTAGCAGCCTGCGCCGCCTTCCCCTGCCCGCCAAAACTCCCCAACGGATTCGCCAACAACCTTGGAAAAGCCGCCCCATTCAATACCACCCGCCACCCTTCCGGCAACGCCACCTCATCACCCGCACCACTCTCCACCTTCTCAATCAACACATCCGGCACCACACTTGCCACCCGCGCATCCACCCGCCCCGCCGCCGCCAGTTTCAGCGCAGGCTTGGGGTCGCAGGCCTGAAGTTCCTGCACCGCCAACTTCACCTCCTCCTCATCAACTGGATACCCTTGCGCGGCGCTGGCAGCAATCGCCAACTTCCCCCAATCCCGCACCGCCACCCAGTCCAAGTGCGCCAAGCACGCCTCGGTCACCGCCTCCAACTGCCCCCGCGCATGCAACTGCAACCGCAAGCACTCCGCCAAATCCCGCGCGCCAATCCCAACCGGGTCAAGCGTCTGAATAATCGCCCGCGCATCATCCACCACCTCCTCACTCACCCGTAAACTCGCCGCCGCCGCCGCCACATCCACCCGCAAGTAGCCATTCTCATCCAGCGCATCAATCAAAAACTTCCCCGCCAACCGCAACTTCGGCTCCCGCACCACCTGCGCAAACTGCTGCCAAACATAATCCTGCAAGCTCACCTCGCGGCGCGCAATGTCCAAAGCACTCCCTTCATCGTCACCTCTCGCACCACCACTCGCCACCACCCCCACTTCACTCACCTCATCCCGAACATCATACCCTTCACCCCACTCCCCTTCCTCTCTCCCACTCGCCACCACCCCAACTTCATTCCCCAACGCACCGGCCTCATACTCCAAGCACGGATTCTCCCGCAGCTCATCCTCCACCAGTTGCAAAATTTCCTGCGCATTCAGCTGCAGCATCTCAATCGCCGCCCGCAGCTCGGTGGTCATGCTCAGCTCGGCCTTTTGGGCCAGTTGAAGCCCCACCCCTGGGGCACCATGACTGCTCACATTCTTCACCATGCACAAATCATACCAAACCCCCACCCATCGCAGGCAAAAAACCACCACCCCGCACCATCAAAGTCGCCTAAAATAAATCCACAAAAAATACCAAATCCACACCAAATAAAGCACAAAATCCCAAATCCCACATAAAAGGGGGTTAAGAGGCGCAGCCCCTTACGGCCCAAGGGGCCGTCATCCCAGCGAAGGCTAGGATCCAGCTTGTCTTAAACGCTGAATTATATAAACAAAAATCTAACTCGGTGTCACCCCGGGGCATGGCTGGGCCGCCCCAGCGAAGGCTGGGGTCAGGCGCCCAGCCTGAGCCCGGGGTTACAAAATAACTATAACTATTTAATACTACTTAATTTTATAGCCATCCCCCGATGATGCGCATGCGTCAACGCCACCGCCAACGCATCAAAAGCATCGGCACTCGCCGCCACCGCCCGCGGCAATAAAACCTTAACCATATGAGCCACTTGCGCCTTCTCCGCCTTCCCCGTCCCCACCAAACTTTTCTTCACCAACCGCGCCGCATATTCATGCACCGGCACCCCTTTTTGCTGCGGCACCATCAGCGCAATCCCCCGCGCCTGCCCCAGCTTTAAACTGCTTTTTCCATTTATATTAATAAAAACCTCCTCAACTGCGGCTTCGTGCGGTCTAAACGTCTGTAAAACCTCACCAATTCCATCCGCAATTTTCACCAAACGCACCGCCAAAGGGTCACTCACCTGGGTCGTAATCCGCCCCGCCGCCACAAATCCATACTGGTTGCCCACCACTTCAATCACCCCAAAGCCGGTATGCTCCAGCCCCGGATCAAGCCCCAAAATCCTTATACTTCCAGCACTTAAAATCACTTTAACGTCGCCTTCACCACATACTTCACCACCACCAAATCAGCAATCGTGGCATTGCCCTGCCACTCGCCTTTGCCCACGCCAAAAGCATTGCGGCTCAAGCTCACCTGCCCCTGCGCCAGCGCCAGACGCTGCGCTCCATCACCTTGAATTTGCAAGGTAAAAGGCAACGCCAGCGGCTTGCTTACCCCCGCTAAAGTCAACGTCCCCGCCGCCACAAACCCCGCGCTGGTCTTGCTCACTTTGCTGCTCTCAAACACCGCCTTGGGGTGCCCCACCGCATCAAAAAAATCAATCCCTTTCAATGTCTTATCACGGTTTTCATCCCCACTCCCCACACTCGCCACCTCCACCACCACCCGCACTTTGGCATCCGCTAAATCATCCGGATTCAACCGAATCTCCGCCTGCCAAACCCCAAAGTTTCCAATAATTTGACTCCCACTATACCGCGCCTCCCACTCCAGCTTAGAACCCTCCGGCACCACCTGCCACTCCACCGCCTGCACCGCGCCAAACGGCAGAATTCCAGCCAAAACCAGCCCAAAAAGCTTCGGCTGCGGCAGCCTCAACCCCTTCGGCACCATCCGCAATAAAATCCCATCACGCACAATCAGGTGGTGATGCACCGCCGCCCCCACATGCAAAATCAACAGTCCAATCAAAGCCTTACCCGCCATCTCATGCACCCATTTCGCCCACCCTGCCACCACACTATCCTGCGCCCACAGCAGCGGCACCGCCAGCCCAAAAAAATGTGGCCGATACCCCGCCGCATCACTCATCAGCCACCCACTCAGCGGCATCAGCAGCATTAAAAAATAAAGCAAAAAATGCGTAAATTCAGCAACTTTCACCTGCCACCGCGGCGTCCCCACCGGCAGCATCGGTGCCGGATGCGTCCACCGCCACCCCACCCGCACCACCAACAATAAAAGCACCAACAAGCCAAAACTCTTGTGCCACTGATAAACCTCAAACTTAAACGGCGCCAAAGGCAAATCCACCATCCACAACCCCACCGCCAATAACCCAATCATAATCAAACCCATAACCCAATGCAAACCCATCGCCACACCACTGTATCGCTGCATCTTTAAGCCCTTCCTCTGTTGCACAATTCTATGCCCAAAACCTCTTCCCCGCCAACCCCTTATCCACCTATACTCTTCCATGCTTGCCTACACCTTCCGCCGCCTGCTCAACACCCTCCCCCTGCTGCTTGGCATCACAATTATTTGTTTTTTAACCATAAAATTGGCCCCGGGCGATCCCATCCAGCTCATGACCGACCTCAACCCCAAAGCCCAAGCCAACCAAGCGATGAAAGACCAACTCGGCCTCAACAAACCCCTCCACGAACAATATCTTAGCTGGCTCAGCAACCTTGTCCAAGGCAATCTCGGCACCTCGCTGGCGCCCGACGCCAAACCCGTCGCCCAAAAAATCACCGAAGCCCTCCCCCTCACATTGTGGCTCAATATCAGCGGCTTAGCCCTCGTTCTCGCCCTCAGCATCCCCCTCGGCGTCTGGCTCTCGCTGCGCCCCGGCACCACCACCGATGCCACCGTCACCCTCCTCCTCCTCATCGGCCTCGCCGCCCCCTCGGTGTGGTTGGCGCTCTTGGGGATGCAACTCTTCGGTGTCACCCTCAGCTTAGTGCCGCTCTCAGGGCTGCAAACCTACGGCGCCGAACACTGGCCTTGGTGGCAACGCTGGCCCGATATTTTGCACCACCTCGCCCTCCCGCTGGCCGTCGGCCTCATCGGCGGCGCGGCAGGCATCACCCGCTTTATTCGCGGCTCGATGATCGAAACTCTCAAAGCCGACTACATCCTCACCGCCCGCGCCAAAGGCGCCAGCCCGCGCCGCGTCCTGTGGCGCCACGCCCTGCGCAACGCGCTGCTCCCCGTCATCACCATTTTGGGCCTCTCCGTCCCCGGCCTCATCGGCGGCAGCGTGATTCTCGAAAGCCTGTTCGCCCTCCCCGGCATGGGCAACCTGTTCTACACCGCCACCCTGATGCGCGACTACCCCACCATCATGGCCCTCCTCACCATCGGCGCCGTCCTCACTTTGCTCGGAAACCTCCTCGCCGACCTCGCCATCGCCCGCGCCGACCCTCGCACCATCAATAAATAATAAATCAATAACTTAAGTTTATTTCTTAATCTTATTTTTCTCCCCCACCCACTGAAACCGCCCCATCTCAATCTTCCCATCCTTATCAAAAACCACCCCTTCATCCTCCAGCATCACCCGCTGCAAATCATCGCCACCACCGCGCGAAAGCGAATAACTAATCTCCCCCAGCCGGTTCACCACCCGCTGCCACGGCGTCTTGCATGTGGGCGGCAGCAAGCCGTTAATCGCCGCCAAAGCATAGCCCACCTGCCGCGCCGCCGCCGGCGCCCCCGCCAACCGCGCCACCTGCCCATAGGTCGCCACCTTGCCCTTAGGGATTTTCCGCACCACCGCATAAACCCGCTGCCTAAAATTCTGCACCATGCAAAAAACATAAAGCAAACCAAGCCAATTGCCTATCCCTCGGTGTCACCCCGGGGCATGGCTGGGCCGATTTTTTTCTATCAAAAAATCGGGGCGCCCAGCCTGA
>RFNJ01000140.1 GCA_009927255.1 Pseudomonadota bacterium
AAAGCGCTCCCCGTGGGACGTCACCCCACCCGATCTCGGGGTTACAAAAAATGCTCAATAAATTGTAGAGTCGGCTATAACCCGTTAACCCGTTTATCCGTTAACCCGCACCTAAGCCACCACCAAAGTATGCTTCGCTTTCCCCGCCAAAGCCTCCACCACATCCCCCACCTTGCACACCATCAACGGCAGCTTGTTCTCTTTGCAAAGCGCAATCGCGCTGCCATCCATCACCTGCAAATCACCCACCAGCACATCCTTGTAGGCAATCTTCGCATAATGTTTCGCCTTCTTATCCTTTTTCGGGTCAGCGCTATAAATCCCGTCCACCTTGGTCGCCTTAATATAAACCTCCGCCCCAATCTCAATCGCCCGCAACGCCCCCGCGGTGTCGGTGGTAAAAAACGGATTCCCCGTGCCCGCGGCAAAAATCACCACCCGCCCTTTTTCCATGTGGCGCATCGCGCGGCGCCGAATATACGGCTCCACCACCGTATCAATGCTAATCGCGCTCATCACCCGCGTCATCACGCCGGCTTTTTCCAGCACGCTTTGCAGCGCCAAGGCATTAATCACCGTGGCCAGCATCCCCATCTGGTGGGCCTGTGCGGGCACAATCCCCGCCGCCGCATATTCCTTCCCGCGCACAATATTGCCACCCCCAATCACCACCCCAATCTCCACCTTTTTGGCCACCAACGCCGCAATCTCGCCCGCAATCTCCTCAATCGCATGCACATCCAGCACCGTATCATGCTGCTCCCCCGCCAACCGCTCACCACTCACCTTCAACAAAATCCGCTTAAATTTCATAATTCAAAACCTTTTTTTGATTCATAACCCACCGCGCAGCATACATCAAAGGGGTTTCAGCCAATGAAATAACATATTTTATCAAAATATTACTCAAAATAATTTGAATCAACGTCTGCCCGGGAATCACCCCATAAAAAGCAATCGTAAAAAACACAATATTAATTACCAAGTGCGAAACCAAAGCGCTCAACGTCGCCCTAAACCAAAGCTCTTTCATCCAGCCAACACCATGGTCTTTAAAATATCTATACACACTCGCGTCAATAAAAAGTAACAAATGCGCCACAATCGCCGCCAATGTTATGCGTGGCGTAATACTATAAAGCTGCTCAACTGCCTGCTTGTAATTTTGCCCACCAAATAAATCCAGCCACCCCGCACTCACAATATATAAACAAAACAAAAGCTGTATCACGGCCATATTAATCACATAGTTATAAGCATCCTTCTTGCTATAAAATTCGGTCAGGCAATTAATAGCCAAAAAATTAAGGCAGTAGGCAAATACCGCCCACGTTGTCACCATCCCAAAAATGCTCACTTCATAGCCAAACAAAGCATTGCTTGCCACAACCGAAAATGTGCCAAAAACAAACAAAAACTCCTTCCCCGCACGGCAAGCAGCCAAAATCCAACCCGCAAAAAATAAAACCGAAATAATCGCTATAATTTCATTCATTATATTACTATTTTACCTGTTTGTGTTTTCTACCCGATACTCTGCCACCAACGCCCACCGTTTCGCAACCTCATTCACCCACCACCACAAGTAAAACCTCTCCATCTGCTGCATCTGCTCAACGCTTGGCCCGCAAAAACCATACACGTCTTGGCCACACACATATTCCCCCACCAACCGCCCACGTTCACGTTTCAAGCGATAACAATGCTGCCGCGCCCCCTCCCCCACCTGCAACACACCGTCTCCCCAACGCAACATTTGCTCGCCACGCTCCAGCCCCTCTTCCCACGCACCCTGCTCATGCAAACGTAGTCCATCACAAAAACTCAACTGGGCCACACCACGCCAACATCCCCCACCCACCACACGCTTGCGCACCCGCCATCGCCAAGGCAGTTTATTCAGCACATCCGCCCTCCAACAGGCACCGTGCGGTCAACTTGTAAAAGGCACACCGCACCATGTTCGTCATGCACCCCCAACAGCAAAAACTCACTGATAAACGGCCCAATCTGCCGCGTTGGCGCATTCACCCACCCCAATACCTGCCGCCCCACCAAGTTCTCCGCCGTATAATGCACCGTAACCTGCGCGCTGGTTTTCTTAATCCCAACCTCCGGCCCAAAATCCACCCAAATCTGCCAAGCCGGCTTACGCGCTTCCGGAAAAGCCCGCACCTCCTTCACCACCCCCACCCGCACATCCACAGCAAAAAAATGCTCCCCTGTTACAGCGGGTAACAGAGGAGCACCAGCCGCAGCCATTACGCCGCTCCTTTCACCTGCTTCATCACCTCTTCAGCAAAGTTTTCTTCCGCCTTCTCCACTCCCTCACCCAAGCCAAAGCGCACATAACCTGCCACTTTCGCGCCAGCCTTGGCGTCACTCACCACCTTGCCCACTTTGCGGTCGGTATCCATCACAAACGGCTGCTCCACCAAGCACACTTCTTCCAAGAATTTATTCACGCGCCCATCCACAATCTTCTCCACCACATTGGCAGGCTTGCCGCTTTCAGCCGCTTGCGCCACATAAATCGCGCGCTCGCGGGCCAACAAGTCTTGGTCAATGCTGGCTTTGTCCAACGCAGCCGGATTGGTCGCCGCCACATGCATCGCCACCTGCCGCGCCACTTCGGGAATTTCCCCACCAGCCACACTCACCAACACCCCAATCTTACCGCCCATGTGCACATAGGCCGCCACGCAACCATCCGCGCTCTCCAGCTTCGCCGCACGCCGAATGCTCATGTTCTCGCCCACAGTGGCAATCAAATCAGTCAACTGCTCGCCAATGGTCTTGCCATTGCCAAACGGCAGCGCCTTAATCGCCTCAACCTCGCCCACTTTGGCCGCCAAAGCCTTCTCGGCCACCGCCTTGGCAAAACCACTAAACTGCTCGTTGCGCGCGGCAAAATCAGTCTCGCTGTTCACTTCCACCATCACGCCCAGCTTGCCGCTGGCCATCGCCACCACCATGCCTTCGGCCGCGGCCCGACCACTCTTTTTCGCCGCCTTGGCCATGCCTTTTTGACGCAGCCAGTCAACGGCCTTTTCCATATCGCCGCCATTTTCATCCAAGGCTTTCTTGGCATCCATCATCCCCGCGCCGGTCTTGTCGCGCAAATCCTTCACCATCGCTGCTGTAATCTGGGTCATCGCATCATCTCCTTATTAATCATCCAAAAACTGCCCGCACCATACCCATTCCCCCCGAAAAATCAAGCAATACTTATCACAACGCTGCTACCAATGCCGCCGCCGTCGGCACTACCCCCAACCCCCGCAACACCCGCACCTCTTCAGCAATCGGCAAACTGTCGCTCAACCATAAATGCGCCAACCCCATCCCCATCAGCCGCCGCAGCGCCTCCCCACTCAAAATCCCATGCGCTGCCACCACACTCACCTCAGCGGCCCCAGCAGAACGTAAAGCATCCACCACCGCCACCAGCGTGCCCGCCGTGTCCACCATATCATCCACCACCACCACCTGCCGCCCCGCCACCTCATCGCCCACGCGCATTTTCTGCACGGCGCCGTCCACGCCGCGCACCTTGTCCATCACCACCAACCGCACATCCCCCCCCCAAGCCGCCACCAACCCATCACGCAACGCCCCGGCCCGCTCCGCCGCCCCGGCATCGGGCGCCACCACACACACCTCACGCGCCATATCCCCCAAAGCCGCCGCCACCACCGGCGTAAAAATCTCCACCTGCGGTACCACCACCAGTTCTGGCGTATCGGCACCTGCATAGGCCGCCACCACCCGCGCACTGTGCGGCTCCAGCGTCACCACGCGATCAACCCCCGCCGCACCCAACATCTTCGCCACCACTTCCGCCGCCAACGCATAACCCGCCCACGGCTTATCCGCCCGCCCATACGGCAAATACGGCGCCACCAAAATCACCTCATTCGCCCCACACCGCCGCACCGCATCAGCAAGCAAACACACCTCCATCAACGCCGCCTGAACATCCCCCACAAACCCCTGCACCATCACCGCCCGCACATCACGCAACTCCCCCTCCACCACCACGCCCATCTCACCACTGGGGAACTTCAAAACCTCCGGCCACACCACCCCACACCCCAGCTCTGCCGCCACCGCCTCGGCCAAAGCCCCATGCACACTCCCCGCAATCACAACCGTTTTGGCAACCATTTTCGCGCCCGCCTTTTTAATCATCCCGCTGCCCTCCACTGCGCATCCTAAAAACCATATTCGCCACCCCATCCCGAAAATCCCGCCGCGCCAACCGCGCCGTGGTCATCCCCAGCATCAACCGCACCAGCGCAATCCCCGCCCACAGCGCCACCCACGCCCCCACCAGCGCAGGCACCATCACCGCCATCCCCACCAACGTCCACTGTATCGCCCACAAATACAGCCCCCACCAACCAAAAACCTTGGCAAAAAACAAGCCAACCGCCAGCCACAGCCCCAGCTCCACAATCGCCTCAATCTGCGCCCCAACATCACGGCGGCTCATGCGGTCAAAACTCCCCCCACAGGTTCGCCACGGCACCCCGTGGTGGAAGACTGGCTCAACGCCAACCCCCGCAATCGCCGCACCGCCAACCACGCAAAGCACGCCGCCTCCACCGCCTGCGGCTCCCAGCCTAAGTCTTGGCCATGCTTCGCCGCCCACCCTGCCGCTCCAAATCCCTGCATAATCGCCGCATTATGCCCCCCGCCCCCCACCACAAACAACCCCTTCAACTCGGTCGGCAATACCCCCATCGCCCGCAACGTCGCATCCACCCCCGCCACCGTCAGCGCCGCCAACGTCGCCGCACCATCCGCCACATTGTGCCCCCGCAACCACTCCAAAACCGGATAAAACTCATACCGGTCCGCACTACGCGGCATCACCCGCTGCCAAAAAGGAATCTCCGCCAAAGCCCGCCGCACCACCGCCTCATCCACCACGCCGCGCTGGCTCAACGCTCCATCCACATCAAATTCCTGCTGGGTATGCCGCTGCACCCACGCATCCAAAAGTCCCATCCCAGGGCCACAGTCACTGGCCATAATATTTCCATCCCGCCCCACCAACGTCACATTCGCCACCCCGCCAATATTCAGCAACGCACACGGCTTCTTAATCTTCGCCTTCGCCAACATCACCTCATGAAAGAGCGGCACCAACGGCGCCCCCTCCCCCCCCGCCGCCATGTCGCGCCGCCGAAAGTCCATCACCACCGGAACCTCAACCCGCTCCGCCAACCAGTTCGGGTCCCCCAGCTGCCACGTCAAGCCCTTGGCAGGCAAATGCCGAATCGTCTGCCCATGGCAACCAATCACATCCACCTTCACCTGCCGCAAAAACCCGCTGCCAATGCACGCCCAGGCATACTGCTCGCTCACATCGCGCTCCAGTTGCAGCAGGTCATTCAGCGGAATATCCCCCTGCGCCACCACACTCAGCCGCGCCCGCAATTCTGCCGGATACGCCCGATAAAACCGCCCCAAAAGCTCCACCACCCGCTTGCCATCGGTGCGCAGCAAAACCACATCCACCCCATCCAAGCTGGTGCCACTCATCAACCCAACCACATTCCAAACTTGCCGTTTCATGGGCAAAAGTGTAAAACACCTGCCATGAACACACCATCCCCCAGCACCGCAATTTTAAAAGAAGCTGCCCGCCAGCACGCCATCCTTGCCCAAGGCACCGCCGCAGTGTACCCCGAAAAGGGCACCCACGGCCCCGACGGCCTCTTCGATAAACTCGTCCAAGCCCTCACCGAAAACCGCCCGCTCAAAGTCAAATTCGGCATGGACCCCACCGCGCCCGACCTCCATTTGGGCCACAGTGTGGTGCTCACCAAACTGCGCCAATTCCAAGACCTCGGCCACACCATCCAACCATTAATCGGCGACTATACCACGCGGATTGGCGACCCCTCCGGCCGCAACACCACCCGCCCCCCGCTCACCGATGCCGAAATCGATGCCAACGCCAAAACCTACTTCAACCAAGTTTTTAAAATCGTCAAGAATGACCCCAAAACCCTCGACCTCCACCACAACTCCGAATGGTTGAAAAATCTCACCTTCGCCGATACCATCAAACTCTGCGCCCAAGTCACCGTGGCGCAAATTATCGCGCGCGAAGACTTCGCCAACCGCCTCGCCCAAAACACCCCCATCAGCATGCACGAACTGCTCTACCCCATCATGCAGGGCTACGACAGCATCGGCCTGATGTGCGACATCGAACTCGGCGGCACCGACCAAACCTTCAACTGCCTCATGGGCCGCCACCTGATGCAAGCCCGCGGCCTCAACCCGCAAATCGTCATCACCTTCCCATTGCTGGAAGGCCTCGACGGCTCCGATAAAATGAGCAAATCCAAAGGCAACTACATCGGCCTCACCGAATCAGCGGAAAACATCTTCGGCAAAACCATGTCGATCCCCGATAAACTGCTGCCCCGCTGGTTCAACCTCCTCACCACCGTCCCCGAACACGAGCGCCCCGAACACCCGATGCAAGCCAAAAAGCTCCTCGCCCACACCCTCACCGCCCGCTTCCACACCCCCGCTGCCGCCAATGCCGCACAAACTGAATTTGAACACCGCTTTTCTAACAAAGAGCTCCCCACCGAAATCCCTGAAATAGCCTACAGCGGCTCAAGAATGCTAACTGACATTATCGTCGGCGTTGGCTTTGCCAAAAGCAAATCTGAAGCCCGCCGCCTCATCGAACAAGGTGGTGTCAAAGTCAACAGTCAACCCCAGACCAACCCTGCTACAGCCATAGGCATCACAACTCCCCTCATCTTAACTCTCCAAGTTGGCAAACTCAAAATCGCCAAAATCACCCTCAAATAAAAAACGGGGCCCACCCCCCGTTAATCCCTTAACCCGTCATCCCTGCACCCTGAACCCATCACCCACCTTTAGGCGCCACCCACCGCACCATATTCCCCCCCTCGCGATAAACCATATTCATCGCCCCCGTCTGCGCATTTAAAAACATGAAGGCGGGCTTGTGCAAAAGGTCCATCTGCATCACCGCCTCATCCACCGTCATCGGCGCCACGCGGGAGACCTCTTTTTTGGCAATCTTCGGCGCAAACTCAGCAAACATATCCGCCGGAACCGCCTCCAAATGCTCCTCCTCAACCTCCGCCTCCAGCATCGCAAGCGGCGGCAAGCTGCGCTCTTTTTCCTTCAGTTTGCGGCGCCGCTCGCGGTGTTTGCCAAGCCGCCCCTTATACTTCTCAAGCTGGCGCAGCAACTTGCCTTGGGCATCATCAATCGCCGCGTAAAAATCAATGCCCTGCCCCTCGGCCCGCAACGTCAAACCACTCACATGCACCGTCACTTCCGCACCATGCAGGTGGTGATGATGCACCTCCTTCACAAAAGCCACATGCACATCCATCACATGCTCAAAGTAATGCTTCAGTTCCTGCATTTTCGCCTCCGTATGCGCCTTCAGCGCCTCACCGGTGGCCATGTGCACACCTGTCATTGTCACTTGCATGGGTCATCCTCCCTTTTGTTGAACATCTTAAGGCACTGTTTAACAAAGCTAGAATAGCGAGGCGAAAATGTGAGTTTGTGAGAACCGCAGCGCAGTGTATAGGTTAATACATGAGCAGCGGAAGCGCAGCAAACACACATTTGCAGCCCGCTAGGCGACGCTTTGGTAACAGTGCCGTTTCCCGCATCCGCCAAAATCCAAATCATCATCACATCTCTTATGCTACGCCGCACAACCGCCCCTATCAACACCTATAACTCACTGATAAAAAAGCCAACGGCCCCTTGCACCAGGCAAAGGGCCGTCAACTTCAAGGCTTACTGAACAGAATAGCTCGGAATCTGTTCCAAAGCCTCCTGCAAGCTGTTCGCCTCGAACATCTGCTTCAGCCGCAGCGGATGTTGCTCCCGCAGCAGCTGGTCAACCCGAGCCAGCAAAGCCTGATCAGCCGGCCGCCCCATGTTCACAAACGTGCGCAGTTCGGTGCCGGTAATAAACCGCTGGCCCCGGCCCTCACCAATCGCCACCTCAGCTTCAGCTTGGCAAGCCAAAGCCATAGCAGCACGTTCGTCACCACAAACCCGCTCCACCACCTCAAACCATCGTGAGTTTGGGTGAACAGGCAAAACATCCCGCCTCGCAGCAGGCATTCTGTCGGGAACGAACATCATAAAACCTCCTCGCGCTTTGGCAATCGCCGCTTGTCGCTCCAGTTCTGCAAGCTCAGCGGCATCGTCAATCATCCGGCTCATCTTATCCCCCTTTCAAGGGCTTGAACGGTTAAGTTTCTCGGGTTTCCCCATCCTACCCATACCCCACGCCCCGCCAACAGTCAACAATGCATACATTCCCCCTTCCCACCACCCCCAAAACCCCATTATACCTCGGTGTCACCCCGGGGCATGGCTGGGCCGCCCCGGCGAAGGCCGGGGTCAGGCGCCCAGCCTGAGCCCGGGGTTACAAAAATCTCTTTAAAAACCAGCAAATAAGCAGTATGAAGAGCCAGCATGTTCACCTACACCCTCCCCCCACATTTAATCGCCCACACCGCCGCCGAACCCCGCGACAGCGCCCGCCTGCTCCAATGGCCAGAGGCAACCGAAACCCCCTTCGCCCACCTCCCCACGCTCCTTAATAAGGGCGATTTGCTGGTCCTCAACAACAGCCACGTCATCCCCGCCCGCCTGTTCGCCACCCGCCCCGCCCGCGCCAGCGGCCAGCCCCCCGTCAAAATCGAACTCCTGCTCCACCGCGCCACCACCCCCACCCTCACCCAGTGGCAAGCCTTCGCCAAACCCGCCCGCAAGCTCCGCGTCGGCGATACCCTCACCTTCCCTGCCGGAGTAACAGCCTGCGTAGCACCCTGCGAAGCTCCCGGCGCGCCTTCTTCGGCGCGACCGCTGGAGCGTAGCAGGGAAGCTCCCAACACACCTTCTGCGCGACCGCTGGAGCGTAGCAGGGTCATTCACCTCACCTTCAACCTCCCCCCCGAAAGTATCCCCCCCTTCCTCCAAGCCCACGGCCACACGCCACTCCCGCCCTATATCAAGGCGGCAGACTCCCCCGCCGTCCGCGCCCGCTACCAAAATGTTTACAGCAACCCCGCCGCCGCCGGCAGCGTCGCCGCCCCAACCGCGGGCCTGCACTTCACCCCCCAAGTGCTGCAAAATCTCACCCAAAAAGGTATCAACATCGCCCACGTCACCCTCCACGTCGGCGCCGGCACCTTCCTCAACCCCACGCCGGAGCAAATCGCCAGCGGCCAGCTCCACGCCGAATACGCCGAACTCCCGCCCCAAACCGCCCAACGCATCCAGCAAACCCAAGCGAATGGCGGCAACATCGTGGCGGTGGGCACCACCGCCCTGCGCACGCTGGAAACCTGGGGGAAACTCGGCTGCCCCCCAGCAGGCTTCCAAGGCGATACAACCCTCTTCATCCAACCCGGCTTTAAGTTCCAAGTGGTCAACCAACTCATCACCAACTTCCACCTCCCCGGCAGCAGCCTGCTCATGCTGGTCAGCGCCTTCCTCGGTGGCGATGCCCAAATCGAAAAACTCTACACCCACGCCATCCAAAAAAACTTCCGCTTCTATTCATTTGGCGATAGCTCCCTCCTCACCCGCCATGATAAGGCATAGCCCATGAACGCCCCCTTCTCCTTCACCCTCCTCTCCCAAAGCGGCCAAGCCCGCCGCGGCCGCATCACCACCGCCCACGGCACCATCGAAACCCCCATTTTCATGCCGGTGGGCACCGTCGGCAGCGTCAAAGCCATCCGCCCCGATCTCCTCAAAACCGAACTCCAAGCCCAAATTATCTTGGGCAACACCTTCCACCTCTACCTCCGCCCCGGCCACCAAACCGTGCAAAAGCTCGGCGGCCTGCAAAAATTCATGAATTGGCCCGGCCCGATCCTCACCGACAGCGGCGGCTTCCAAGTCTTCAGCCTCGCCAAACTGCGCAAAATGTCCGAAGACGGCGTCACTTTCCAGTCCCCCATCGACGGCTCCACCCACCACCTCACGCCCGAATTCTCCACCCAAATCCAGCACGCGCTCAACGCCACCATCACCATGGCGTTTGATGAATGCACCCCCTACCCCTGCACCGAAGCCCAAGCAGCCGAAAGCATGCGCCTCTCCATGCGCTGGGCACAGCGCAGCCGCAGCGCTTTCATCCAACGCGCAGGCTACGCCCAATTCGGCATCCAGCAAGGCAGCCTGTTCCCAAGCCTACGCAAAGAAAGCACCGAAAAACTCCTCGACCTTGATTTCGAAGGCTACGCCATCGGCGGATTGGCCGTCGGCGAACCAAGCGAACAACTCCACGAAGCCATCCCGATGGCCGCTAACCTGCTGCCCCAAAACAAACCCCGCTACCTGATGGGCGTCGGCTACCCGTCCGACCTCATCAAAGCCGTGCTGGCCGGCGTCGATATGTTCGACTGCGTCCTCCCCACCCGCAACGCCCGCAACGGCACCATCTTCACCTGCGAAGGCGTCATCAAAATCAAAAACGCCGAACACAAAGAAGCCGATGTAAAACTCGACCCCCAATGCACCTGCCACACCTGCCAAAACTACAGCCGCGCCTACCTCCACCACCTCCACAAAGAAGACGAGATTTTAGCCCACATCCTCCTTACCCACCACAACCTGCACTTCTACCTCACCCTGATGCAAACCCTCCGCAACGCCATCGAAAACCAAACCATCCAAACCGTCGCCCACCAACTCCTCCAAACCTACCGCTAAAGCTGACCGGACGCAGTCCGGTCACCCCAGCGAAGGCTGGGGTCCATATAAGC
>RFNJ01000027.1 GCA_009927255.1 Pseudomonadota bacterium
GCAATCCCTACAAACACTATACGTATACCAAAAATCATACCTAAATCACCACCAAACCCACCCAAAACCCGCCTCGCAAAACCCACCAACCCAACCCCAAATCAGCACCAAATCACTACCAAAAACATACCAAATCCGACCACTATATCTAGTGGTTACCCCGCCAATTCCATCAACCAAACGGCCCCCACAGGGGCCGTTCAGCAAGTGTTCAGCATGCCTAAATCTTAGGCACCCACATCACCCACAATCTTACCTAAATCAATGTTAAGTGATTGAATTTTCTTGCGAAGTGTATTGCGGTTAATCCCCAAAATGCTCGCCGCACGCACCTGGTTGCAACGCACATAGCGCAGCACATGCTCAATCAGCGGCTTTTCCACCTGGCTAATCACCTTAATATACATCCCGGCAGCTGGGCTCATCCCATTGAGATCCTTGAAATAAGTCTTCAAGCAAGCATCCACGCTGGCCGGCAAGCTCTCATTAAAAGCCTCGGCCCGTTGGCGATACAGGGGGCTCAGCTGGCGCGGCAAAGTCGGCTGGCTGGCATTTTGTAGATTTGTGGTCACAGTGGTGGTGGCTGGCATTTATTTTTTCTCCCTTGTATGAACCCTTGATGGAAGCAAGTTATCCACAAGATGTTGTGGTTAACTCCCCATGCCTATGCTTATACCACCATCATGTTGTATACTACAACAGGTTAGCGGGAATTATTTATCCCCAGCCACAGTTGCGAAATTGCATCGCACATTTCTGCTTCACAAACCATTGAATTTAAACGCATTCTAAGCTCTCGACCCCCCACAATGCCGCGCGTATAGCCAGCAACGTGCTTGCGCATGTGGTGAATGCCCGATTTTTCGCCATAAAGTTCCACTGCCAATTTTATGTGCTCAAGCACAATGCCTAGTTGTTCAGCAGCAGTGGGGTCGGGCAAACGCTCGCCGGTGCGTAAAAAATGTGCCACCTGCCCCAGCAGCCACGGGCGGCCTTGGGTGGCGCGGCCAATCATCACACCGTCGCAGCCGCTTTGCGCCAATGCCTCCATCGCATCGTCAATATTTTCAATGTCGCCGTTCACCAGCACGGGGATTTTCACCGCCTCTTTAATTTTCCGAATCGCCAACCAATCGGCGCTGCCAGTGTACATCTGCGCCCGCGTGCGGCCATGAATCGCCAACATCTGCACCCCGCAATCTTCGGCAATTTTGGCAATTTCCACGCCATTTTTGCGCTCTTCGCTCCAGCCCAAGCGGGTTTTTAAGGTCACCGGCACGCCCACTGCTGCCACCACGCTACTCACAATTTTCCTCACCAAATCAGGCTCTTTCATCAAATAACTGCCCGCCATGCAGTTGACAACCTTCTTCACCGGGCAGCCCATATTGATATCAATCACATCGGCGCCCGCTTGCTCATTAATTTTAGCCGCGGTGGCCATGTTTTCCGGGCTGGCACCGGCAATTTGCACGCTATGAATCCCCTGCCGCACATCAAACGTGGCCTTTTGTGCCGCCACCGCCGCCTGCCGCACAATGCCTTCTGCCGCAATCATTTCGCTGACCACCAACCCCGCGCCATAACGCTTGTTCAGCAGGCGAGTAGGCCGGTCGGTAATCTCGGTCATTGGCGCCAAAACCACGTTGTTGGGCAAGGTGTGCTTCCCTAAACGAATGGTCGGAAGCTGGGGCAAAACAGGCGGGGGCAGAATGCCCTGCGCCGCTGCAGGCAGCGGTGTGGTAACAGCAGGGGTGGCACTATTCAACATCCGCGCACGGTGCCTAAAAAAGAGGCAGGCGTCAATGGTTAAATCACGCTACACTACCAACCATGCAGGCCACTAAAGCACTGTTTTGGATAACCTTAGCCACACCATTGCTGCTGCCATGTGGGCTTGTGGCCTGCCAAGCCATCCCGCCCCTGCCCCATGCTGCAGGGCAACCCAAACTGGCACCGCCACCGTTGGCCACCGGCCCCTGGCAAGCCAGCCCCCGCCGCTGCGAAGTTCGCGCCACCACCCGCGCGATGAGCATAACAACAAATGGAAAATTTAACAATAACATCATTGAATTACGCATAAACTTTACCAGCCCCATCGCCCAGCCACCCACCATGAAACTCACTCGCCAAGCGCTGCAACTGGCCACCAGCGGCAGCCAGCAAACCTACACCGTGCGGCTGCCCGCCAACCCTGCCCAAGCGGCTGATTTAATGGATGAAGATGAACAACTTGACATCCGCTTCCAGCCCACCACCCAAACAGCAGTTTGGCAGCAAACCCTGCCCACCCAAGGGCTGATGTTCGCGCTGGCCAACCTTGGCCCCAACTGCCCCTAAATCTTTTTATTATTGTAATCCAATAAGATATAACATAGCAGTTTATTGAATA
>RFNJ01000153.1 GCA_009927255.1 Pseudomonadota bacterium
GGTGAGGAAGGCTTTGCGCTATTGGCGGCTGAAGCGGGAGATGAGCCAGCAGGAGGTGGCCGCTGCTGTTGGGGTTACGTATCAGATGGTGCAGAAGTATGAGGCGGCGGAGTCTCGGGTGAGTGTGGGGCGGCTTTGTGATTTAGCTACCGCCTTGGGAGTGGAGATTGTGGATTTGGTGGATTGTCGGGGGTAGGGGCGACAGCCTCAAACTTTTTTGAGAGTTTAAGAAAAGCTGGATCCCAGCCTTCGCTGGGATGACGGCCCACGGGCCGTAGTTTAGTGGTTTGGTTTTTGGAGGGTGGGGGTGGTGATGGGGGTTTTTTCGAGGAGGTTGTTTTTGATGGTGGTGATGGGGTTTTGCGGGCATTGGGATTGGGTGAGGAGGATGGGGGTGTAGCCGATGTGCGTGAACTGGTTGTTGGTGATTGCGGTTTGGCAGACGTGGCCCATCAGGCGGATGCCAGCGAAGCGGGTGTGGTGGATGGTGTTGCTGGAGATGGTGATGTGGCTAACTTGGCCGCCGTTGCTGGCGTTAATATCTATCCCCGCGTGGTGGGTGTAGCGGCCGGTTTTGGCGGGTGGGCTGCCGGTTTGGATGTGGCTGATGGTGTTGCCCGTGACCGCGATGTGGTGGGCGTTGTGGGTTTTGTAGTAGCCGTCTTGCGCGACCTTAATACCCGCGCAGCAGGTAATGTTACGGATGGTGTTATCCGCGATGGTGACACTGCTGCCGCCGATGGTGGTGATGCCCCTGCCCCATGCGAGGTTGGCGACGCTGTTGCTGGTGATGGTGATGTTGGTGGTGGGGGAGGGTTCGTTGCCGTAGGAGACCACGGCGATGCCGTCGTCGCCGCTGTTGTTCACCAAATTGTGGCTGATCGTGGCGTCTTGGCTGCCGCCGGTGGCGTGGATGCCGTCGGCCAGTGTATTGAACACTTGGTTGCCGATGATGGTGCTGCTTTGCGCGCCGAGCAGCATAATCCCCCCCCCTGCCCCGCCCATAATGGTGTTGGAGATAATGGTGGCGCCACTGCCGCGCAGCAGGATGCGCACGCTGGCGGGCATGGTGTTGCGGGTGGTGGGTTTGAGAGTGGCAAAAGTGAGATTTTTGACGGTGACGCCATTACCAAGCACCACCAGTGCGCTGCGTGAGGGGTTGGTGGCGAGCAGCACCGCGCCTGCGCCATTGATGGTTGTGCCGGGGGTGCTGATGTGCAGGAGGTTGTTGTAGGGCCAGACGCCACGCGGGAGGGTGATGGTTTGGCTGGGGGATTTTGGGTTGAGGAGGGTTTGGAGGGTGGCGGTTTGGTCGGGGGGCGATGCATGAACGCTGGCGGCCAGCGCCAATGTGCAAATGAGAGCGAGGTGCAGGAGTTTCATACCCCTTGATAATGCTTGAAATTTGGCCTTGTTGGAAGGTGAAATTATGCGTATATGGTGGCAGCGAAAGGGTTTGTGGGATGGCAAAGGTTTTGGAACTTTTAGACCGGCAGTTTGGCCGTGCAGCGGATGTTTATGCGGCTTTTGGCAGCTATAAGCCGGTTTTGCTAGAGCTTTGCGCGGGCAAAACCGTGCTGGAAGTGGGCGCCGGGCGCAACCCGATTTTTAGCCCAGAAGAAATTAAAACCCACAAGATTGATTACCATGCCAATGATATTTCGCAGGTGGAACTGGACAATATGCTGGTGAAGTATCCGGCGCGGGCTTTTGATACCTGTGCGGCGATTCCCGCCGAGTGGCACGGCAAGTTTGATGTGGTGTTTAGCCGCATGGTGCAGGAGCATGTGCGCGATGGGCGGGCGTTTTATCGGAACCTGGCGGCGTTGCTAAAGAATGGTGGCTTTGCGCTGAACTTCCACCCCACGCTGTTTGCTTTTCCGTTCATTATGAACCGGATTATTCCGGAAAATTTATCGGAGCAGCTGATGTTTATTTTGGCGCCGCAGCGCAGCCGCGAGCGGACGCCGAAATTCCCCGCTTATTACCAATTTTGCCGCCATAGTGAGGGCGTGGTGGCGGGCATTCGGGCGTGTGGGTTTAGTGCGGTGCGGCTTTACCCGTTTTATTACCATGGGTATTATCGGCGGATTCCGGGGCTGAGCCAGCTCCACCAATGGTTTAGCCGCTTGGCGCAGGCGCGCAATTGGAAGCTGATTGCGACGTATAGTTATAGCGTGGCGGTTAAATAACACTGCTTTAAGAAAGTGCTGATATCTGCGGCTTAGGGGGTTTATTGCGGCGCTGAATACGCTATGATGCGCGGGTGCTAGGATTTTTGAAATTTAGCCTGATTGCCGCCATTGCCTTGGGCCTTGGCTGGTTGGTGTTTTTTTATGACTGGGATGCTTTGCTGCATGGCCTTGGGGTGGTGGGGCTGGAATTGCTTTGGACAATAGCTAAATATGTCGGAATTTATGGTGGCGGGGCGCTGGCGGTTTATTTGATTTATCGGTTTATTCGCGAGCGGCGGACCAAGAGTTATCATCGGCAGATGGATAGCCTGAAGGGGATGACCAATAAGGCTTCGAGTGCGCATGGTTCCGCCGACTTTGCCAACACCAGTGATTTGCAGCGGTTTGGGCTGTTGGGCGCGGATGAAGGGTTTGTGCTGGGGAAATTTAATGAGCAATTTATGGTGCTGCCTTATAGCAAGCCGGGGCACTTGATTACCTTTGCCCCCACCCGCAGTGGTAAGGGGGTGGGGCAGGTGATTCCGAACCTGCTGACCCACACCGGCAGCGTGGTGGTGAATGACATTAAGGGCGAGAACTTTGCGGTGACGGGGCGGCACCGGGCGAATTTTAGCAAGGTTTACCGCTTTGCGCCGTTTGAGGATGATAGCGATTGCTTTAA
This sequence comes from Pseudomonadota bacterium, assembly GCA_009927255.1. Taxonomy (GTDB): domain Bacteria; phylum Pseudomonadota; class Alphaproteobacteria; order UBA2136; family UBA6156; genus RFNJ01. The sequence continues at coordinate 2,857 of RFNJ01000153.1, forward strand.
CCCCATAGACTTCATTCGCGTGGGCACCGACGACGAAATGGACGATGCGAACCTGATTGCCGACATGATTGTGCCGATGGAGAACAGTGATGATCCGTTTTGGGACCGTGAGGCGAAAAACTTGGTGACGGGCTTGATTATGTTTGTGGCCACCAGCGCGCCCCCTGCCCTGCGCAACATGAGCGAAGTGCGGTTTTTGCTGATGCAGAACACCAAAGATTTTGACGTGACCATTAAGAAAATGCAGGAGAGCGAAAATGCTTTTGTGAAGCGGGTGGCGAATTCATTCACCGCCACTGAGGCCAAGGTGCGGGCGAGTATTATTTCTACTGCGAAAAGCAAGACGGCGATTTGGGACAGCCCCAAGCTGGGCCGCGTGACCGCCAAGAGCGACTTTACGATGGAGGATATTAAGAAAGAGGTGATATCGCTGTATATTGTGATTCCGCCTGAGCAGCTGAGCAACTATAAGCCGGTGGTGCGCCTCATGGTGGGCCTTGCCACCACCGCGATGACGCGGCTGAAGCAGAAGCCTGCCAAGCCTGTTTTGTTCCTGATTGACGAGTTCCCTGCGCTGGGGCACATGGAGCCGATTGAAAGCGGCATTGGGTATCTGGCGGGGTATGGCGTAGTGCTGTGGATGTTTATTCAGGACTTGAACCAACTGCGCGATATTTATGAGCGGTGGGGCACGTTTATTTCCAACTGCAGTGTGCGGGTGGCGTTTGGGACCAACGACATTGATACCGCCAAGACCTTGAGCGAAATGTTGGGCACCACCACCATTAAAGTGGAGAGCGAGGGGAGCGAGAAAAAAGGCATGTTTAGCCTAAGCAGCGGCCCCACTAGTGTTAACCGCAGCGAAACCGCCCGCGCGCTGATGACGCCGGATGAAGTGATGCGCCTGCCACACGACAGCCAGCTGGTGTTTGTGCAGGGGTGCAAGCCGATTGTGGCGGAGAAGATTTTCTACTTTAAGGATCCGGCTTTTGCGGGGATGTTTGACAGTTGGTAGTTTAGGGGTTGACGCGTTAAGTACATTATAGTATACATATAGTTGGCACTGATTGGCGGTTTGCCCCCGCTGCTTCCTTTTTGGAGAAACCTAATGACTGAGACAACCTCTGCTTCGACCGAGCGTAAACTTCGGATTTGGTGGGATTTGGATGTGCTGCCAACCAGAATTGATGAATGGCCAATTAAGCATGTGGCGTTTATGAGTGACACCTTTCGTATTGCCGAAGAGGCCGAGAGGTACTTTGAAAATATGGCCATTGACCGTTACCCAAATGCAAAGGGAATTATCTTTCGCATGGGAGATACTTACCTGGCTTCATCTGGTAGCGCGTATACTACCTTTATGGTGCGGGTGGTGACTTGGGGGTATAACACTGATTAACCCACATGCTACGAAATGAAGCCCCCTGCCTTGCGGCGGGGGGCTTTTTAGGCGCTATTCGTCGGTTTTTTCCAAGTAGACCCTCAGTTTAGTCACTTGGGAACAGTTGCAGTCGTATATGTTGTAGTCTGAGACTTCTCCGTAAGCCGTGAGTAGGCAACACGGAGTGGTGGGGAGCGGGTATTCATCTACTTGATGCTTGGCCAGTGCCATAGCTGGCAAACCCAGCTGCTTACGCAGTAAAATGCGGGCTTCCAGCGGGCTGCGGGCAAGCACTATGTGGATGCCGTCCTGCTCGGTATTTTCGCCGTACTCACCCACAGTGCCTGTGTAGTGGGTACGGATGACGAACAGTTTCAGTTTCTTGCTCATCGTTTGCCTCTTTTGCACCGACCGGGGCTTGATTGCCCCAGAAGGCTAGGAGGGAATGGGCGGTGGAAACGGCAACGATGTTGTGAGTGGTGTATACTATGATTTTAGGAAGAGGGCAAGACCCCTGCTATTGGTGTGTTTTATGAAGAATTTATTGCGATTTATGGCCTGCCTGCCACCACCCCGCCATGCAGAGGGCTAGAATGGTATAGGCTCCATCTACCCGCCCGCTCAACGTATCTTGCCACAAACGCCCCACCGCTTTGGCATCCCACCACGCCGCCGCCTCGCCTTCAAACAGGCAGGCTTCCACTTGGGCTTTGCCTTCAGTGGTCAGCCAGTGCCGCACCGGCGCCCCAAAACCGGTTTTGCTGCGGTTGAGAACACTATCGGGCAGGCGCTCCACTTGGCTGTCTTTAAAAAACGCCTTGGCCTCCATCCCCAGCCAGCCACCGCGCAGTTTCCACGCGGGCGATACATCGGCCATCCAGTTGAGCAAACGCCGGTCGGTAAACGGCACGCGGATTTCAACCCCCGCCGCCATCCCGGCTTTATCGCCATAATTCAGGTTATGGTCGGGCAAAAAGCCAAACAGCTCGGCATAAAGCAAACGGTTCAGCAGGTCTTGGCTGTGGCTTTCGCGCTGAGCACGCGCCAGTTCATCTTGCCAGCCCTCACTGCGCGCAGTTTGCACCTGTTCGCGTAAGTCACGGTTTAACAATCCAGCACCCATGCCCAGCCCAAAGCCCACACCGTTGGTGGCAAAGGCTTGGCGCAGGAATGTCTCCTCATCGCTGCGCAACAGTTCGCCCAAACGCTCCGCCCGCCGCCGCCGCGCACCGCCCAGCCATGGTGCCAGCGCCCCAGCCGCCATCCCCATCGGTGCCGCCAAAAAGCCCAACTTTTGCCGCTGGCAGGCCACCATATGCCGCCGGTAGCCACTCATCACATCATCACCCCCCGTGCCGCTCATCAGCACCTTCAAGCCATCGGCGCGGGCCGCCAAACTAATATCTTCCACAAACAACGGCGCAGGGTCGGCGCAGGGTTCGTCTAAAGTCCACGCCAGCTTGGGCAGGCGGGCCAAAATGCCCGTCGGCTCCACCACAATCTCGCGCAGCTTCACCTTCAAAAATTTCGCCACATTGCGGGCGTGGGCCATGTCTTCCTCAAAGCCCTCCGCCGCCATGCCCGCACCCTTAAACCCAATACAATAAGTCATCGCGGGCTTCAGCTTTTGCGCCACCATGCTGGCCACAATCGCGCTGCTATCCACGCCACCGCTTAAAAACGCCCCCAGCGGCACATCTGCCACGCATTGCTCGGCCACCACCGCATCAAAAACCTCCCGCAACCCCTCTGCTGATTTAACATAATCATAAACCGCCCGACCATGCTTCAGCGGCGCCTGTGGCGGCCACCACCACGCCCGCACATCCACCTTAACGTCGCCATGTTCCGCCACCTTGGCCCGCAGCCAATGGCCAGGCCGCAACTTCTTAACCCCCTGCAACATCGTGCGCTCACTCGGGCTCCACAAATAGGTTAAATAATCCGCCAGCGCCACCGCATCCACGGCACTATTCACACCCTTCACTCCCGCCAACGCCTTCAATTCACTGGCAAACACCAGCCCCCCCTGCCCGGTTTGGAGTAGTAAGCGGCTTAATCCCCAAATGGTC
>RFNJ01000126.1 GCA_009927255.1 Pseudomonadota bacterium
CCGCCAATAAACCCGCCGCACGGGTGATAATCCGGTGCAAATCCGCTGCACCATAAAATTCCAGCCGCCCATGCACGCCAAAGCGGTCACGCAGCGGGTTGCTAATCATTCCCGCCCGCGTGGTGGCGCCCACCAGCGTAAACGGTGGCACATCCACCCGCACGGTGCGCGCGGCGGGGCCTTCGCCAATAATCAAATCCAGCTTGTAGTCTTCCATCGCCGGATAGAGCACCTCCTCCACCACCGCACTTAACCGATGAATCTCATCAATAAACAACACATCGTGCGCTTGCAGGCTGGTGAGAATCGCTGCCAAATCACCCCCCTTGGCAATCACCGGCCCACTGGTGGCGCGAAAGCCCACGCCCAGTTCTTTGGCCAAAATATGCGCCAAGCTGGTTTTGCCCAAGCCGGGGGGGCCAGCCAGCAGAACATGGTCCAACGCGCCACCACGCTGCTTGGCGCTGGCAATAAACACCTGCAAATTAGCCGCCAATTCGGGCTGGCCGACAAACTCCCCCAAACTCTGCGGCCGCAGCGCTTGGTCTACCTGCACTTCTTCCGGCAGTTGCTGCGAAGCCAAAATGCTCTCATCCGCCATTGCTTAGGCCACCTTTTTCAAAGCGGTGCGGAACAGCGCCTCAAACCCCGCATCCGGCACCGCTTTCAGCGCTTCTACAGCCGCTTGCTCAGCGGTTTTGGGCTGATAGCCAAGATTCACTAACGCCGAAACCACATCACCAACAACCCCCGCCACCGGCATGCTGCCACCCGCCAAAGGCCCAATGCTGCCAAGTTTATCCTTCAATTCCACAATAATTTTTTCGGCCATTTTTTTACCAATTCCACTGGCACGGGCCAGCACGCTGGGTTGGTTGAGGCTAATCGCCTGCTGAATCTCCCCCACTGTAAAGGTGGTAAGCAAACTGAGCCCCAGCTTCGGCCCCACCCCGCTCACACTGGTCAATTGGTCAAAAAACGCCCGCTCAGCCGCGCTGATGAAGCCAAACAGCGTCAGCGCATCCTCCCGCACATTCAGCATCGTAAATAAGCGCGCGGGCTGGCCCACCTGCAAGCTGCCCAGCGTCCGCCCGGGGCACAGCACGGCGTAGCCAACCCCGTGGCAATCAATCACCGCGTAGGTGGCGCCTACCTCTAAAACTGGCCCGCTTAAAACTGAAATCATGCGCCATCATAGCCCCAGCGGCATGGGGCAGGGAAGGGGGTATACGCAGCAAACGGCTACAAGAATAGGCACAAAACAGCCTTTTTTAGAAATAACTAAGCATGGATTGCTCGATTCCCCGTAGCCGCCAACGCCGCCTCTTTAACGGCTTCTGTCATCGTCGGGTGGGCATGCACCGTGCGCGCTAAATCTTCGGCACTGCCTTTAAATTCCATGATGGCTACTGCTTCGCCGATCATCTCGGAAACATTGCCGCCAATCAGGTGAACGCCTAAAAGCTCATCTGTTTGCGGGTGGGCAATTACTTTAGCGAAGCCGTCGCTGTCGTCTATTGCTAGTGCTCGCCCATTGGCAGCGAACTTGAATTTGCCAATTTTGGCGCCGCCAAATTTGGCCGTTGCCTCGGCTTCGGTGAGGCCTACGCCAGCTAGTTCGGGGTGGGTATAAACCACCCACGGGATGGTGCCGTAATTCACGTGCCCCGCCTGCCCGGCCAGCATTTCGGCCAGCGCCACACCTTCTTCTTCGCCCTTGTGGGCTAGCATGGGGCCGGGGATGCAGTCGCCAATGGCGTAAATGCCTGCGAGGTTGGTTTGGTAGTGGGCATCCACTTGAATGACTCCGCGTGCATCTAGCGCCACACCTGCTTCGGCCAAGCCCATGCCAGAAGTGGCGGATTTACGGCCTACTGCTACGAGTGCGATGTCGCCTTCAATATTTTTGGTGCTGCCGTCGGCTTTTTGAATTGTTACTTTTACGCCTTGTTTGGTGGTTTCTACCGTCTGCACTTTGCTTTCTAAATGGAATACTAGCCCTTGCTTTTCAAAGAGTTTTTGGGATTCGCGGCCGAGGTCTTCGTCCATAATTGCGACGGGGCGGTTGGCGATATCAATGACCGTAACTTCGGCACCTAAACGGCGCCAGACGCTACCCATTTCCAGCCCAATAACGCCGGCGCCAATGACCACCAAGTGTTTGGGAACATTGGGTAAATTGAGGGCATCGGTGCTGTCGATTATTTTAGTGTGGTCGAATTTGGCAAATGGTAATTCGACTGGTACGCTGCCGGTGGCGATGACAATGTGCTTGGTGCGCAGTTCTTCGCCATTATCGAGAGTTACGATTCCGGCGCTTTTGAGGGTTGCCCAGGCGGTTTTTACGGTAATTTTATTCTTTTTCATCAGCATGCCGATGCCGCTGGTGAGCTGTTTTACCACGGCATCTTTGCGGGCTAACATGGCGGAAAGATTGAGGTTTAGCTTGCTGACTTCGATGCCGTGTTTGGCCATGCCGTGGGCGGCCATGTGGTAGTGATGGCTGCTTTGGAGCAGTGCTTTGCTTGGAATACAGCCAACATTGAGGCAGGTGCCGCCTAAGGCGGCGCGTTTATCAATCAGGCAGACGTTTTGGCCGAGTTGGGCGGCGCGAATGGCGCAAACGTAGCCTGCTGGGCCAGCGCCGATGATGATAATATCGAAGGTTTCAGCCATTTTTTTGCTCCGTTAGATTGGGCTCTTGATGCGGGGGCATCTAACACTTTTTTTGGCGGTTTTGTCAAATGTTGGCGGGGTTGATTTTGGCAGAATGATTAAAATTGGTAAGGGGACGGTTTATTTTATGATTTGGCGGGTAAAGTGGATGATTTGGAATGATTGGTGCTTTGGTTTTGCGCGATGAAATGGTATTGATTTGGTATTTATTTGGATTTTTTTGGGGGGTGATGGGGGTAGGTAATAGGTGTTAGGTGGTAAGCATGAGAGTGGGATTGTGGTGTGATTTGGTTATGTGGCGCTTTTTTGGGCAACCACCACTCCAAACAATCCCAAACATTGCCACTGCCCAAGCACCTGCAACTTATGCTTAGTTATTTCCTCCAGCAGTTCAGTGTGGCCAAAGCGCGCAGGCGGGTGCGGCGCCAGCCAGTGAATGGCCAATAGCAGCGGCCGATAAAATTCCAGCAAATACATCACCCCATGCGGCGCCAAAACCCGCGCAGATTCCGCCACCGCCCCGCGCCAGTTGGGCACGTGGTGGATGCAGCCAAGGCTGGTAATGATATCAACGCACCCATCCGCCAGCAGCAGCTCTTCAGCCCGCCCTTGGCGCACGGTTGCGGGAATCCCCAGCGCCACCATCCGCGCCTGCGCCCGCGCCACTTGGGCGGGGTCAAGGTCAATCCCCAGCAGTTTGGCGGGCTTGGCCCGCGCCGCCAGCATCGCCAGCCCTTGGCCGTTGCCGCAGCCAATGTCCAACGCGCGCTTGCCCTGCGGAAAAGCCAAAATCTGCCCAAACGCCCAAGGCTCCAGCAGGTGCAAACTGAACGCCCGCAGCGGGCTGTTCACCACCAACCGCTCCCAAAAACTTAGTTTCATTATTCCACAGTTACGCTCTTGGCCAAATTGCGCGGCTGGTCCACATCCGTCCCCTTCATCGTGGCGGTAAAGTAGGCCAGCAGTTGCAGCGGCACGGCAAAGGCCATCGGCAGCAACGCCTGCGGCACGGCGGGGATTTCCACCACCACCATCCCACTATGCACCTGCCCACTTTCGCGCAGTTGGTTGGCGCCGGCAGCATCGGTCATCAACACAATTTGCCCATGCCGCGCCTCCACTTCCTTCAGGTTGCTGATGGTCTTCTCAAACAGTCCATCGTGGCTGGCCGCCAAATTCACCACCACCAGTTCTTTGTCCACCAGCGCAATCGGCCCGTGTTTCATTTCGCCGCTGGCATAGCCTTCGCTATGAATATAACTAATTTCCTTCATTTTTAGCGCACCCTCCAGCGCCATCGGCGCCAAGCTACCACGGCCCAAATACAGCATGCTTTTGGCCTCTTGCAGCCGCTCAGCCAGTTGCGCCAGCGTGCCTTTTTCGTGGCTCATTTCAGTAATCAGGCTGGTTAAAATGGTTGGCAGCGTGCGCAGGTGCGCCACATGCCCGGCCACATCGGCACTGGCCATGCCCCGCGCCTGCGCCAGTTGCAGCGCCAGCAGCGCCAGCGTGGTAATCATCGCCATAAAGGCCTTGGTGCTGGCCACCGCAATTTCGCGCTCGGCTAGCAAATTCACCACCGTATCTGCCGTGCGCGCCATGGTGCTGGTGGGCACGTTGGTGAGGAGCAGGGTGTGCTGCCCCGCCGCCTTGGCGTGCTGAAGCGCAGCCAGCGTATCCGCTGTTTCGCCACTTTGGCTCACCGCAATAAACAAGCCCCCCGGCACATAGGGCGGGTTCCTATATCGAAATTCCGACGCCACATCCACATTCACCGGCACCCGCGCCAACTGCTCCAGATAATACTTACCCACCAACCCCGCATAATAGGCCGTGCCGCAGGCCACAATATTGATAAACGGCACCTTGCCCAGCGCCAGCTTGCCCAGCGGCAGCGCGGGCAGCATGGTGGAACTATTGGTGTGCGCCTGCAAAACACGGCTCACCACCGCGGGCTGCTCGTTAATTTCCTTCAGCATAAAGTGCCGGTAGCCCATTTTCCCGGCCATATCCGCACTTTGGTCCACCACCTTCACCGCGCGCTTGGCGGGCTTGCCGTTTTCATCGGTAATCTCCACCGTTTTCGGGGTAATCACCACCACATCGCCATCTTCCAAATACATAAAACGGCTGGTAATCCCTGCTAAAGCCAGGGGGTCCGATACCAAATAATTCGCGCCCTCACCAAGCCCCACACACAGCGGCGCGCCACGGCGGGTGCCCACCATCCGCGTGGCATCGCCTTGCTTCATCACCACAAAAGCATAGTGGCCGTGGAATTTACCGTTCACCGCATGCACCGCTTGCGCCAGCGTTTTGGCGCTGTGTTCCAGCGCATTGGCAAGGGCAAAGGGAATCACCTCGGTATCCGTCTCGCTCATAAACGTCGCACCATGGGGCAGAAGTTCAGCCTTAATTGCGGCAAAGTTCTCAATAATTCCGTTATGCACCACGGTTAGGTTATGCCCGCCCAACTTGCCGCTATGCGGGTGGGCATTGGCCACGGTGGCAGCACCATGGGTGGCCCAGCGGGTGTGGCCCAGCCCCGTGCTGGAACTACTTGGGGATTATCCTTCACCACCGCCTGCAAAGCCGCCAATTTGCCCACCGCCTTGCGCACTTCCAGCTGGCCCAAGTTATTCAGCAACGCCACGCCTGCGCTGTCATAGCCCCGATATTCCAGCCGCTGCAGCCCACCCATAATAATCTCCAAAGCCTTGGCATCGCCCACCACTCCTACAATTCCGCACATTATAAGCACCCTTTCGTTTGCTGCGTTATGCTACGGGCAGGGCAGGGGGGCGACAAGCGTGGCGCTTATTAAACTATCACCTCTTAAATTATGGCCTGTTGACAGCCATCGAAATTAAATGCATACACCATCTGTGGCCAATCGGGGCCATCATATCGTTTAGGAGAAAACCATGGACTTGTCTCCGTTCGTCGCCTTCGCTTTGCTGGTTGGGGCTGTTCTCGCGGTCATTCACTACGGCTTCGGCAAGGGCTTTACCGCCAACTGGCCGAAGGACGCCGACGGCAAGCTCGTCTGGCGCGGCCCAAAGTATAAGGTGTCCGCGCACAAAATGCGCGATAAACACTAACGAAATTGGGGCCGGAGAGAGCAATCTCTCCGGCCCCTTTCTATTCTTCTTACCTACATCTACCCAGAATAAGTCACCGCCGCCCCCGCCTTCAGGCTCACCCGTTCTTTGGGCCGAACATCCAACTCCTGCTTCACCGTCACCAGTTGGTCGGGTGCAATGTAACCATTCAAAACCACCCCACTGCCCACCCAACTATGGGCGCCCACCACTGCGCCGGGGCTGGCCACCACGTTGGCGCCCACGCGGCTTTGGTCGCCCATAAAGGCCCCCAAAAAGTCGCGCTTGCTGTCCACTGCTCCCGCACCCCAGTCGCACTTAATCGCGCTTTGGTTAAATTTACGGTTGGCCAAAATGGCGCCGCTGCCCACCCGTGCGCCACGGCCCAAAATGCCGTCACCGGCAAAGGTCCCATCCTGAATTTTCGCCCCTTCCAGCGCCAAAATATTCTTCACATCAGCACTGTGGCCAATCACGCAGTTATCCGCCAAATAACTGCCATGCCGCACATTGGCATGGGGCCGAATCGTCACATGCTTGCCAATATAAACCGGCCCCTCCACCACCGCACCACTGTGCACAATGCTCCCCGCACCTACCCACACCGCACCATGCAGTACCGCACCGTCTTCTACTTTGCCTTCCACCTTACCCGCTCCCACTTTCGCCTTCAAAAAAGCGGGTAACGCATTCAGCGCCGCCACGGGGCCAAGAGGATCATTCTCAAACCCTTTTAAAAAATCGGCGAGTTGTGTTGGTAGTCCTTCTAATTCAAACAATCCCCATAGCATGCGTGTGTTCTCCTTTATGGAGAGAGCATAGCATATTTGAGAGAGAATTTTTTTGAAAAATTCGTGGCATTAGCAGCTATGTAGCTTATTAAATACTAAAATAAGCTGGATTCCAGATAGCTTAATTTTACGGACTCGCAAGTGCTCATCTCGTAAAATTTAAGCTTCTGGAATGACGACCTGTGTGGAGTGCTTTATACACATCATATTGCTGATTTTTGGATGGTCGGGGCGAGAGGATTTGAACCTCCGACCTCTTCGTTCCGAACGAAGCACGCGAGCCAGGCTGCATCGCGCCAAAGGCGCGTAAACCAAAGCATGCCCCGATAAATTAAGAATAAGCATGGTCGGGGCGAGAGGATTTGAACCTCCGACCTCTTCGTTCCGAACGAAGCACGCTAACCAGGCTGCGCTACGCCCCGATAAATTCTAAAATGGTCGGGATGACAGGATTTGAACCTGCGACCCTCACACCCCCAGCGTGATGCGCTACCAGGCTGCGCTACATCCCGACACCGTGGCTGCTTACCCCATCCCGCCCGCCAATGCAAGTAATTGTGCAACCGCGCAGCAGCCTACTTGCAGCGCAAGCGCAAACAGCGCAATTTCGGCCCATGTCCATCCTTATTGCCATCCCCAACGAAGCCACCGGCGCTGAATCCCGAGTTGCCATGGTCCCCGAAACCATCGCCAAAATCATCAAAAAGTGGCCAAATATCAAAGTGGTCGTCCAGTCTGGCGCTGGCGAAAAAGCCGGCTATCCGGATGCTGACTACGCCGCCCAACCCAACACCCAAGTGGTGAAATCACTCGCTAAAACCCAAGCCGATGTGCTGTTCTGCTTGGCGCCACCCGCTGCAAAAGAATCGCTGCCCTTGGCCAAAGACGGCCATTTGATAACCCTCACTAGTGGCGCCGCCAGCTGGCCCGCCTTGGCCAAGCGTGCTGCCAACGTGATTGCCTTGGAAAAACTCCCCCGCACCAGCCGCGCGCAGGCGCTGGATGTGTTGAGCAGCCAAGCCAACTTGGGCGGCTATGCCGCCGTGCTGGGCGCGGTGGCGCACTTGCCGCGCCTGATGCCCCCCCTGACCACCGCCGCAGGCAGCAGCAAACCCGCCAATGTGCTGGTGCTGGGTGTGGGCGTGGCGGGCTTGCAGGCCATTGCCACCGCGCGGCGGTTGGGCGCGCAAGTGTGGGCGTTTGATGTGCGGCCCGAAGTTGCCGAGCAAATCAAAAGCCTCGGCGCCAAAGTGGTGGAAGTGGAAGGCCCCACGGCAGAAGGGAAGGGGGGATATGCTGGCGCGCTGGATGAAGCCGGTATGAAGCAACTTCAGCACAAACTCGCCCCCTTTATTGCCAAGGCCGATGTGATTATCAGCACCGCCCAAGTGCCCGGCAAGCCCGCGCCGGTACTTATCAGCGCCGCTGCGGTGGCCGCCATGCGCCCCGGCAGCGTGGTTGCCGACCTTGCCGCCGGTGGCTACAACGCCGCCAATGGCATTAAAGGCGGCAACTGTCCGCTTACGGTTGCCAACCAAGCCACCCAAACCGAGGGCGGCATCACCCTGCTGGGCCACACCAACTGGCCCGCCACCGTGGCGGGCGATGCCTCGCGCTTCTTCAGCCAAAACATGGCCAATCTGCTGGCCCTGCTGCTGGACGCCCAAGGCCACATCACCCACACCGACGAACTCATTCAAGCCATGCATATCATCCACAATGGAAAGGTGAAATAACCCATGGACCTCAACCCCCTCACCATCCTCACCATCATTTTCGTGCTCTCCTGCTTGGTTGGCTATTTTGTGGTGTGGGGCGTCACGCCCGCGCTGCACACGCCTCTCATGGCCGTCACCAACGCCATCAGCGGCATCGTGATTATCGCCGCCATCCTCATCACCGGCCCGGAAATCATCCCCGCCACCCGCTGCGCGGAATTACCATGCCCCTACCCCGAGCAAACCGAAATGCTGCAACTGGCCGCCCAGCTCATTGGCACGCTGGCGGTGGCCCTGTGCGCCATCAATATTTTTGGCGGTTTCGCCATCACCCGCCGGATGCTCAACATGTTCAAGCGCAAGGGGGAATAACATGGAAACGCTCACCGTGCTGTTGCAATCCCCCGATGTTATGGCGCTGGCAAGCCTTGCCGCCGGCGTGCTGTTTGTGCTGGGGCTGAAGGGCCTGAGCCACCCCGCCACCGCCCGCCAAGGCAATCTGTTTGCGATGGTGGGGATGGCGCTGGCCATGGCCGTGGTGCTGTTGCATCCGCTGATGAGCGCCTACAGCTTCATCATCTTCGGCCTGCTCATCGGCGCCGCCATCGGCATCCCGCTGGCGCTGAAAACCCCGCTGACTGCGCTGCCGCAACTGGTGGCGGGCTTCCACAGCTTCATTGGCCTCGCCGCCGCGCTGGTGGCGGTGGGGATGTACCTGCGCCAAATCCCCTTCAACCTCATGGAAACCAAAGCCGCGCTGGAAATGGCGCTCGGCACCGCCATCGGCATGGTCACCTTCAGCGGTAGCGTGCTGGCGGCGCTGAAATTGCAAGGCTGGGTCAGCGGCACGCCATGGGGCTGGTCGGGCCGCCATGTGCTGAACCTTGCCCTCGGCATCGCCCTCATCGCCTGCACCATTTGGTTTACCGCCACCTTCAACCCGCTGCCTTTGGCGCTCATTTTCATCCTCGCCACCATCATGGGCGTTACGCTGGTCGCCCCCATTGGCGGCGCAGATATGCCCGTGGTGGTGAGCATGCTCAACAGCTACTCTGGCTGGGCCGCCGCCGCCACAGGCTTTATGCTGGAGCAACCGCTGCTCATCATCACCGGCGCACTGGTCGGCGCCAGCGGCGCCATCCTCTCCTATATCATGTGTGCCGCGATGCACCGCAGCTTCCTCAGCGTTATTCTCGGCGGCTTCGGCAATGCCGAAAGCGTCACACCAGCAGCAGGGCAGGGGCCTGCCCAAGTGGTGAAGCAAGCCGGTGCTGAAGACGCCGCCTTCATCATCGCCCAAGCCGAGCGCGTCATCATCGTCCCCGGCTACGGCATGGCAGTGGCCCAAGCCCAGCACGCGGTGAAGGAACTGTTCAACCTGCTGGCCAGTAAAAATATCGAAACCACCTTCGCCATCCACCCCGTGGCAGGTCGCATGCCCGGCCACATGAACGTGCTGCTGGCCGAAGCTGATATTCCCTACGATGCCGTCCACGAACTCGAAGACATCAACCCCCGCTTTAAAGAAACCGACGTGGTGCTGGTGCTGGGCGCCAACGATGTGGTCAACCCCGCCGCCCAAACCACCCCCGGCAGCCCGATTTATGGCATGCCGGTGCTGGAAGCTTGGAAGGCCAAGCAAGTTTATGTGGTGAAACGCAGCCACCGCCCCGGCTACGCCGGCGTGGATAACCCCCTCTTCGGCATGGAAAACTGCGCGCTGGTGCTAGGCGACGCCAAAGCCGTGGTCGAAAACATCACCCACGCCCTTAAATCTAGTTAAAACTGGCTAGCTAAACCTTACTATTGCCAAACTGTGCTTCCCACTCCGCCACCTGCTCATCGCTTATTTTGGGGAAAAGCACCTCGCTAGGGGTTGCCACTTGGGTAATTGCGGAATTCGGTAAGCTATTCTGCGGCCAAGGGTAGGCTTGGAAAGCCGGTGTTTGCAGTTGGGGGAACAGCGCGATGATTTTCTCGGCGGTGTGGGGGATGAGGGGGGCCATGGTGGCGGCGTAGAAGGGGATGAGTTGGATGGCGGTGTGCAGGATGGTTTGGGCGCGCTCTGGGTTAGTTTTCAGCTCCTTCCATGGTTCAGCGGCGGCGAGGTATTCGTTGCCGAGGCTCCAGAGTTCGCGTAGGGCTTCGGCGCTTTTGCGCATTTCGGCTTCCTGCAAATGGTGGCTCAGTTTTTGCAGGGTGGTTTGCAGGTTTTGGTGCAGCTGGGTTTCCATTGCCGTTACCTCGCCCAGCGGTGGCAGGCTGGTGCCGTGGTGCTTGGCGTTGAAGGTGAGGGTGCGGTTGATGAAGTTGCCGAGCACGTCGGCGAGGTCTTTATTCACCACGCTTTGCAGGTCAGTCCAGCGGAATTCACTGTCGTCGCCTTCCGGTGCGCGGGCAATGAGGTAGTAGCGCCAGTAATCGGCGGGGAGGAGTTCCAGTGCTTTATCGGTGAAGATGCCGACGCCTTGCGAGGTGCTGAACTTGCCGCCGTAATAAGTAAGCCAGTTGTAGCTTTTAAGCGTGCTGACGGGATTCCATGGCTCGCCGCTGCCGATGAGGGTGCAGGGGAAGCTGAGGGTGTGGAAATAGACGTTATCTTTGCCCATGAATTGGGTGTAGTGGACATCGGTTGCGCCTTGGTTTTTGAGCCACCAGCGGGCGGCTTGGGGCGAGAGGGGGATGTCGGTGGTTGGTTGTGCTTCGCCATGGGCGGCGGTGGCCCATTCTTGGGTGGCGGCGATGTAGGCGATGGGAGCATCGAACCATACATAGAAGACTTTTTGGGCCAAGGTGGGGTCGCCTAAAGCATCAGCAAGGTCTTGTGGCACTGGCACGCCCCATTTGAGGTCGCGGGTGATGCCCCGATCCTGCAAGCCTTCGTCTAGCCACTTGTAGGCGATGCTGCGGGAGAGTTTGGGCCAGTGGGTTTGCTCGTCAATCCACGCGCGCAGCTGCGGCACCAGTTGCGATTGCTTGAGGTAAATATGGCTGGTTTGCTTGAGTTCTACATCGTGGCTGCCGCTGATGGAGCTGTAGGGGTTGATAAGGTCTGTCGGGTTGAGCACGCTGCCGCAGCCATCGCATTGGTCGCCGCGGGCTTTGGCGAAGCCGCATTTTGGGCATTGGCCTTCGACGTATCGATCTGGCAAAAAGCGTTTATCGGCGTGGCTGTAGAGCATGGTTTCGCTGCGGATTTCGAGCAGCCCTTGCTGATGCAACTGGCGGGCCAAATGCTGGGTGAGGGCGGTGTTTTGCGGGCGGCTGGAGCTGCCGAAATGGTTGAAGCTGAGGCCGAAGCGCTGGTAGATATCCTTTTGGAATTGGTGCCAGTGGTTGACGTATTCGCGGGGGTCGCGTTGTTCCTTAATGGCGCCGAGTTCGGCGGGGGTGCCGTGGTCGTCCGTTCCGCAGATGAACAGGGTTTCGTGGCCTTGTTGGCGGCAGAAGCGGGCAAAAACATCGGCGGGCAACATGCTGCCAATGAGGTTGCCGAGGTGTTTGACGCCATTGACGTAGGGGATGGCGGAGGTGATGAGGTGGCGGGTGGGGGTGTTCATGGGGAATGAATATACAGGACTTTAGTAACCGAAGATATAGACAAAATGCGCGATACTATTTTAGCCTAACCAGCGGAAGAGGAGGCGGCTGAGGGCTTGGGTGCGGGGGGCGAAGAGGGCGGGTTTGAAGTAGTTCCCCGCTGCGCGTTTGTTGACTTCCGATAATGTTGGGTAGGCGTGGATGACGCCGGTGAGGCTGCGCAGGGGGAACTTTTGCGAGACCATGATGGCCCAAGTGTGGATGAGCTCGCCCGCCGAGGGGCCGACGATGCTGGCGCCGACCACTTTGCCCTTCACCGTAATGATTTTGATGAAGCCTTGGGTTTGCTTTTCGGCTTGGGCACGGTCGTTTTCGACAAAGGGGAAGCGGGTGGTAACTGCTTTGGTGCCGAATTTGGCTTGCGCTTGCTGTTCGGTAAGGCCGACGTGCGCAAGTTCCGGCTGGGTGAACGTGACCCACGGCACCGCGCTGTAGTTGGTTTTGGCCAGCACATTCCCGAACAGGCAGCGCTGGATGAAGATGCCCGCTTGGTAGCCCGCCATGTGGGTGAATTGGTAGGGGCCCGTCACATCGCCCACCGCATAAATGCTGGGGTTGCTGGTGCGCAGTGAGGCGTTGACGGTGATGCCCTGCGGCGTGTGCGCCACGTTGGCGGCGGCGAGATTCAGGCTAGCCAGATTGGGGCGACGGCCGGTGGCGACCAGAATGTGCGAGCAGTTGAGGGTGGGCTGATTTTCCAGCGTGATAGCCAGCTTGGTGGCCTTGCCGCTGATGCTGGTGATTTTAACACCGGTGTGAATCTCCAGCCCTTCATCTTCAAGCTGCTGGCGCACTACGGCGGTGAGTTCGGGGTCGTCCTTTGGCAGAATCGCCGGGCCAGCTTCCAGCAGCGTGACACGGCTACCGAGGCGGAGGAAGGCTTGGGCGAGTTCGCAGCCAATCGGGCCGCCGCCAATCACCACCAAGTGGCTGGGGAGCGTTGTGAGATTGAAAATCGTTTCGTTGGTGAAGAACGGCGTGTCTTTGAGTCCCCTAATCGGCGGCACAAACGCGTGTGAGCCGGTGGCGATGAGAATACGCCGCGCGGTGAGGCGGTGCGGCCCCGCTTGCACCAATTTGGGGCCGATGAATTGCGCCATGTGGGGAATGACTGTGACGCCGAGTTGGGTGAAGCGTTCCACCGAATCGTGCGGGGCGATGGCGCCGATGACGCTGTGGACGTGGGCGTTCACCTTGGCAAAGTTGGTGGTGATTTTGCCGACTTCCACCCCAAACTGGCCTGCGGTTTTGGCGCTGTGGGCGGCGTGGGCTGCCGCCAGCAGGGCTTTGGAGGGCACGCAGCCGGTGTTGAGGCAATCGCCGCCCATTTTGTGGCCTTCGCACAGGGCAACGCGATGGTCGAGCTGGCTGGCAACGGCGGCGGCCACCAAGCCGCCACTGCCGCCGCCAATGATGAGGAGGTCGTAGCTTTCGGTATCGGCGGCGGGTTTTTCACCACGGAATTTTTTAATCAGCGCGGGCAGTAACGAGAGCACGCCGAGCGCGGTGAACGCGCCGAGCACTTGCGGCGAAAGCAGGCCAGAGAGTGAAGTGATGGTGGCCAGCGATTGCCCGAGATTGACGAACACCAGCGTGCCGGGGAGAATGCCCAGCGCGGTGGTGAGGATGAAGGTTTTGAGCGGCACATTAAACAGCGCGGGAAGAATATTCACCACCGCAAATGGGAAGGCGGGCACGAGGCGCAGGAACATCAGGTAGCTGAACGCGTTTTCGCGGAAGCCTTGCGCCACTTGGGCAGTGAAGCCAGTGGCACGTTGGCGGAGGAATTCACCCAGCGTGCTGCGGGCAAGGATGAACACCAGCGTGGCGCCAAGGGTGGCGCCGACCAACACCAGCGCGGCGCCGAGCCACAGGCCGAACAGTGCGCCAGCGGTGAGGGAAAGGAGTAATCCCAACGGCAGCGAGAGCGCGGTGGAGAGCATATAAAGCGTGGCGAACACGGCAGCGCTGAGGGCGAGATTTTGTTGGGTGATGGCTTGCAGTTGAGCTTGTTGGGCTTGCAGATTTTCCAGCGTAATTTGGTGCTGCAAGCCGCTGGCAAAAAAAGCGGCGGCCAGTGCCGCCAAAATGCCGATGATGAGAAGATTCCGCATCATCGGTTAGTTGGCTCCGCCAATCGACTGAATAAACCGCAGCGCCTGCGCGTGCCAGCCCGCTTGCGCTTGGGCAGCGGCAATGGCGGCTTGGGCGGCGGCAATTTGGCTGGTGAGCATTTCATAGCGCCCCACATCGCCCGCCACATAGCGGGCTTGGGTGGCGGCTAAAGCGGTGTTCATCGCCTGCGCGGCTTGCTGGGCGCTGGTGGCTTGGTTGGCGGTGGCGGTGAGGCTTACCCGCGCATCGGCGGCATCGGCCATGGCGCCCAGCACGGTATTTTTATAGAGGGCAACTTGGGCTTCGTATTCCGCCCAGTTGGCGCGGAGGTTGTTCAGGATGGCGCCGCCTTGGAAGATGGGGAGGGTGACCACGGGGCCGGTGCTCCAGCTGCGGTTGTTCCATTCGAACACATCGCCCCACACCGGGCTGACGAAACCACCGAAAGCGTTGAGATTCACGCGCGGCAGGAAGGCAGCGCGGGCGGCGCCAATGCGCTGGTTGGCGGCTTCCAGTTGCAGGGCGGCGGCGCGGACGTCCGGGCGGTTCAGCAGCACGGTGGCGGAAATTTCGGCCGCTGGCGCGGGGGGAATGTTGGCGAGGCTGGCGAGGTCTTGGCTTGTAAGCTGCTGTTGCTGCGGCGGTTGGCCAAGCAGAATGGACAGCGCGTGGTGCAGCTGGCGGGTGCTGGCGGCGGCGGCAAGGGCCAAGCTGCGCTGCTGTTGCAGGGCGGCGGCGGCGCTTTGCCAGGTGGCCACGTTCAGTTCCCCCGCTTGATAACGCGCGGTGAGGATGGCGAGGCGTTGTTCTTCGGCGGCCATGATGGCCACCCATTGGCTTTCAACTTCGGTGGCGGCCAGCAGCGCGGCGTAGGTGCGGGCAACTTCGGTGCCAATCAGCAGTTGGGCGTCGGCTTGCAGGCTTTCGGTACTGAGAGCTTGCAGGCGGCTGGCTTTGCTTTCGCCGGCCAAGCGGCCGAATAAATCGAGTTCGAAGCTGGCGTTTAGCCCGCCGCCGAAGCTGTTGGTGACGGCCATGTTGGTGCCAGCGGGGCGATTGGCTTGGCTGGGGGCAAGGCGGCCACGGGTGGCGTTGCCGCTGGCGCTGATGGCGGGGAGTTGCGCGGCCAAGGCCAAGCCTGCCACCGCGCGGGCTTGCTGCACGCGAGCGGCTACGGCTTGCAGGGTGGGGTTTTCGGCTTGGGCTTGGCGCAGCAGTTCGGGCAGGCGGGGGAGTGGGTAGGTTTGCATCCAGCCGGTACCCGCAAAGGCCATGCTGGGGCTAACCGTTTGCCAGCTGCCCACCACGGTGGGGCTGATGAACGGCAGGGCGGGCGTGCTGGTGCTGGTGCTGCTGAATTGCGGCAGTTTAAAGCGTGGCGCCATGATGCTGGAGCAACCGCTCAGCACCATCGTAACAGCCAGCAGGCAGGTGAGGAGTGGCAACTTACGCATGGCTTTTGCCCTCCTTGCTTTTGCCTTTTGTCGGTTTTTTCAGCTCTTCCAGTTCGGCGTGTTGCAGGGTGCAGGCGCTGGCGCTGTGCATCGGTTTGCCGCCGCTGAGGTAGCGTAATACCACATAGAACAAGGGCGTGAAGAACAGGCCAAGGAAGGTGACGCCGACCATGCCGCTGAACACGGTGATGCCGATGGCTTGGCGCATTTCCATCCCCGCGCCGCTGCTGAACACCAGCGGCACCACACCCATGATGAAGGCGAAGCTGGTCATCAGAATGGGGCGCAGGCGCAGGCGGCAGGCTTCCAACGCAGATTCCACAATGCCCTTGCCTGCCAGTTCAAGTTCGCGGGCGAACTCGACAATCAGAATGGCGTTTTTGCAGGCTAGCCCGACCAGCACAATCAGGCCAATTTGGGTAAAGATGTTGTTGTCGCCGCCGGTAATCCACACGCCGAACAGACCGCACAGCAGCACCACGGGAACGATGAGGATAATCGCCACCGGCAGCACCAAACTTTCATACTGCGCGGCCAGCACCAAGAACACCAGCAGGATGCACAGTGCGAAGATGTAAACTTCAGTGTTGCCGGAGATAATTTGCTGGTAGGCAAGGTCGGTATATTCATAGCCAATGCCCGCGGGCAGGGTTTCGGCCAAAATTTTCTCCATCGCTGCCTGTGCTTGGCCGCTGCTGAAGCCCGGCGCGGGGCCAGCGTTGATATCTGCTGCGCGGAACAGGTTGTAGCGGATGGCGCGGTCTGGGCCAAAGCTATTCTCCACGTTCATCAGGCTGCCCAGCGGAATTAACTGGCCGGTGGTGCGGCTTTTTACTTTAAGGTTCAGAATATCATCCACCTGTGCGCGGAAGGGGGCGTCGGCTTGGGCAATCACTTGATAGGTGCGGCCAAACTTGTTGAAATCGTTAATGTAGAACGAGCCTAACGCAATTTGCATGGTGGCAAACACATCGTCAATATTCACCCCCAGTTGCTTGGCTTTTTCGCGGTTAAGGTTGGCATAAAGCTGCGGCACGTTGATTTCGAAACTGCTGAAAATGCCTGCCAGTTCTTTGGTTTGGTAGGCGCGGCCAATCACCGCTTGGGTGGCTTGATACAGCGCAGCATCGCCCAAATCGGCGCGGTCTTGCAGTTGCAGTTTAAAGCCGCCAATGGTGCCAAGGCCGCTGACGGGTGGGGGCGGGAACACACCCACAAAGGCTTCAGGAATCGCGCCATTCAACTGCCCCATCAGTTTGCCCGCAATCGCGGGGCCGTAAAGGTCCCACGTTTTGCGTTCAGCAAACGGTTGCAGGCCCATAAACACGATGCCAGCGTTAGAGCTGTTGGAGAAGCCCGCGATGGAAAGGCCGGGGAAGGCAATGGCGTTCTGCACACCTGGGGTTTGCAGGGCGATGGCAGTCATGGTGTCCATTACTTTCTGGGTTCTATCCAAACTGCTGCCCGCGGGCAGTTGGGCAAAGGCTACCAGATATTGTTTATCCTGCGTGGGCACATAGCCGGAAGGGGTGACTTTAAACAAACCAAAGGCCAGCAAGATGATGGCCACATAGGCGCCAAGGCCCAGCGCTTTGCGCTTGAATAAGCTGGCAACATTCGCTTCGTAGCGTTCACCACTGCGGGTAAACACGCGGTTGAACCAGGCAAAAAAGCGGCCAAAAACACGGTTGATTTGGCGGGTTAGCCAATCGGGCTTGGCGCCGTGTGGTTGCAGCAGCATCGCCGCCAAAGCGGGGCTGAGAGTGAGCGAATTGAACGCCGAAATAACCGTAGAAATGGCGATAGTAACCGCAAACTGTTGATAGAACTGCCCCGTAAGCCCCGCAATAAACGCCAGCGGAATAAACACCGCGCAGAGTGTAAGAGCAATCGCAATAATCGGCCCGCTCACTTCTTGCATGGCAATCACGGTAGCGTCGTGGGCGCTGAGGCCCTTGGCGATGTTGCGCTCCACGTTTTCCACCACCACAATCGCGTCGTCCACCACAATCCCAATCGCCAGCACCAGCCCAAACAGCGTGAGGTTGTTGATCGAGAAGCCGAGCAGATACATGACGGCGAAGGTGCCAACAATACTGACGGGCACCGCGAGCAGCGGAATGATACTGGCGCGCCAGGTTTGCAAAAAGACAATTACCACCAGCACCACCAGCAGCAGGGCTTCTACCAGCGTGTGAATCACTTTTTCAATGCTGGTGCGGACAAATTGGGTGGGGTCATAAATAATATCGTAATCCACACCCGCAGGAAATGAAGGCTTAAGTTCCGCCATGGTTTGGCGCACCGCATCGGAAATGGCCAATGCGTTTGAACCTGGTGCTTGGAAGATGGCGAGCGCGGCGGCTTGTTTGCCGTTGAGTTGGCTACGCAGCGAATATTGGTTGGCACCGAGTTCCACCCGCGCCACGTCCTTCAAGAACACCGTGCCGCCGGTGCCGTCGGTTTTTACAATAATGTTCTCGAATTCTTCGACACTTGCCAAGCGGCCTTGGGCGGTGATGGGCAGCTCAAACGCAATTTCGCCTTGGCTGGGTTGGGCGGCCAAAGTTCCGGCAGCGGCCTGCACGTTTTGTTCGCGCACGGCAGCCACCACATCCTGCGGCGTTAGGCCACGTGCGCTGAGTTTGCCGGGGTTCAGCCAGATTCGCAGCGCGTAATCGCCGCCGCCAAATTGCGAAACGTTGCCCACGCCCGGCAAGCGGGTAAGCCGATCCTTAATATTCAACGTGGCGTAGTTGCGCAGGTAGTTGCTGTCGTGTTGGTCGTTGGGAGATGTGATGTGCACCACCATCGTCAGTTCCGATGAGCTTTTCACAGCGTTGACGCCGAGCTGGCGGACGATATCTGGCAGGCGCGGCAGGGCTTGGTTAATCCGGTTTTGCACCAGTTGTTGGGCGAGGTCGGGGTCGGTTCCCAGCTTGAACGTAACGGTAAGGGCCAGCGAGCCATTGGTGGTGGCTTGGCTGGACATATACAGCATGTTTTCCACGCCGTTGATTTGCTCTTCCAGCGGGGTGGCTACGGTTTCCGCCACCACTTTGGGGCTGGCGCCGGGAAAGCTGGCGCGGACTTGCACGCTGGGCGGCACCACTTCGGGATATTCGGAAATGGGGAGCAGCGGCAGGGTAATTAGGCCCGCCAAAAACACCACCAGCGAGAGCACCGCGGCGAAGATCGGGCGGTCAATAAAAAAGCGGGATAAATCCATTGCTTATTGGCCTTGTGCGGTTGGTGAAGGTGCGCCTGCGGCTTGCAGCGGTTGCAGCGTGCGCATGTCGCCGGGCATCGGGATGACGGGGGCGCCGGGGCGCACCCGCATCAGGCCGTTCACCACAATCTCATCGCCCGCTTGCAGGCCGCTGGTCACCACGCGCAGGCCGTCGGTCATGGCGCCAATCGTGATGCGTTGCGGTTGCGGGAAAGTTGGGCTGGCAGCGCTGCTACCGGCGGGGATTTTCCACACCATGCGGTTGGTTTGGTCGGTCACAATCGCGGCGTCGTTCACCAGCACGGTGCTGATGCTCACCGGCGCAGTGAGGCGCACGCGGGCAAACAGGCCGGGCAGCAGCGTGCCGTCGGGATTTTCCAGCGTGGCGCGTAGGCGCAGCGCGCCGGTGGCGTTGCCAAGGCGGTTATCCACCGCGCTAAGGGTGGCTTCCAGCGGGTAGTTGTCGGCATCGGTGGCTTGTTCGGCGGTGGCAAGGCCCACCGCAACTTTGGCGCCCATTAGGGATTTTCCGGCGGCAAGATTTTGCTCCACCAGTTGCAGATAGGTTTGCTCGCCGGCTTCAAAGTCCACATACATCGGGCTGATGGATTGGATGGTGGTCAGCACCGGTGCCCGTTGCCAGCGCTCACGGGGTTCCCCACTGTGACTTCTGGGCGGCCCACTTTGCCGCTGATCGGCGCGCGCACCAAGGCATCGTTCAGCTGTTGGCGGGCTTGGGTGGCGGCGGCTTGGGCGGCACGATAAGCGCTGCTGCGGGCTTCCATCTCGGCGGGGCTAATGGCGTCTTGCCCGCGGAGTTTTTCGCCACGTTCAAAGGCGGCTTTGGCTTGGGTCAGCGCGGCTTCGGCCTGCGCCAGCGCGGTTTGGTAGGTGGCGGGGTTGATGCTAAACAGCTTATCACCCGCCTTCACCATCTGGCCTTCCTTAAAGTGAATGGCCTGCACCGTGCCTGCCACTTGTGGGCGGATGATCGCTTCGTTCACCGCGCTTAGGCGGCCGGTAAATTCATAGGTGGGTTGGTAGTCGCTGACGGCAACTTTGGCCACGGTGACGGGCATTGGGCCGCCAAAACCGGCCATCGGGTTGAAGGGTTCACCAAACAAGCGCTGATAGGCGAAGTAGGCTACCACCAGCAGGATGAGTCCGATGATGATTCTGCCAATGTTGTGCCATAAAAAATTGAGTGCCGACGTCATGTTCAGGATTCCCCCCTGTGTTATCCGCGGCGGAATAGCTTTGGATAAGCAAGCTTAAGCTAGCTAAAAGCCGCATAGCCGAAAAGCGCTTTGTTGGCAACTGAAACCTTGCAAAGCGGCCAAAATGGCTACTTTTGCGTAAGGAGTGGGCAAGTTTATGCGGGCTTTTATGCAGGCTGGGCAGCGGCGCAGGCGCTGCAGATATTGCCTTGCTGGCGCTTAAAATCGGCGGCATTTACGGGCGTA
Organism: Pseudomonadota bacterium; assembly: GCA_009927255.1. Classification (GTDB taxonomy): domain Bacteria; phylum Pseudomonadota; class Alphaproteobacteria; order UBA2136; family UBA6156; genus RFNJ01. The sequence goes on from RFNJ01000126.1 coordinate 20,148, forward strand.
TTGCAGCTTTTGCAAATTTGGTAATGGGCGGCGGGGGCCAAGCTGTGGGTCACCGCCACGCGGTCATCAAATACATAGCAATCGCCCTGCCACAGGCTGTTGTGCTGGGGCATTTCTTCAAGATATTTCAAGATACCACCCTGCAAATGGTAAACATTTTGGTAGCCCTGTTGCTTCAGGTAAGCGGTGGATTTCTCGCAGCGGATGCCGCCGGTGCAGTACATGGCAATCGGGGTGGATTTATCCTGCGGCAGATTTTTGGCCAGCCACGCAGGCAGCTGCTTAAAGGTGCGGGTTTGCGGGTTTTTGGCGCCTTTGAATTGGCCGATTTTCACTTCATAATCATTGCGCGTATCAATGGTAATGGTGGCGGGGTTGGCCATCAGTTCATTCCACTGCTGGCTGTTCACATAGGTGCCGGCTTGGGTGGGGTTTACCGCCACGCCCAGCGGGATAGTCTCGCGTTTAAGCCGCACCTTCAGTTTGGGGAAAGGGTTAACGTCGCTACGGCTAAACTTGGTGTTGGGCGTAGCAATGCCCAGCTCTTTTGCCAGCATGGCTAGCGTGTTGTGAATGCCCACTTCTGGCCCCGCCAGCGTGCCGTTAATCCCCTCTGGCGCCACCAGCAAAGTGCCGGTAACATGTTGCTGGGCCATATATTTCTTCCAACGCAGTTGCAAGGCTGGCAAGTTTTCCAGCGCAGTGAAGTGGTAGAGGGTGGCAATGGTGAACATGTAAATAAACTGGCAATAGTTTGATTGCTCGGTTAGCGCATTTCGTAGTTTTTGTCAAAATATTAACAAATAAAAAGCCCCCCACAGATACTATGGGGGGCCGAGGTGTAAGTTTATGAGGCTTAGCCTCGTTGTTACTCAGCAGCTTGTTTGATCATCTGTAATCGCCCTTTTTTTGGCGGTTCAACGTCTTCAACCTGGCTTTGATAAAGCCGCCGCTGGCTTTCTGCCCGATGCTCGGCACAATACACGGTTTTGGGTTTTCCTTCATCGTCAAACAAGGCTCGTGGTTGAGTGCAACCCTTAACAACGCAGCTGGTATTGTTTGGTATAAAATCGGCACTTTCCCAATTGCGCTTGGCCGCATTTGTCGTGCGATCTCGCCATGAGTTCATTTTTTTTGCCGGTGCCGTCAGTGCAGCTGCTACTGTATTTAGGGTTACTTTTCCGCAGCTGATATCATCGGCTTTAGCGGCGATGCGTAGTTTTATTTTGTGGTGGATGCGCTGTATCACTGAACTTACCTGAGACTTATCCCACTTGGTACGTTGCTGAACTTCAGCTCGCGTAAGCCCATCGCCAAGCAACAGCAAACAGCGGGTTTCCATTTTGGTAAGGTGGTAGGGTTTCTTGCGCAGGCGGGGCCTTTGTCTTGGCCGCTTATACACGCACAGTTTCGGCATTTCAGCCTCCATAAACGGAAGGTTGCAGATAGCATTTTGCTATCACACCCCTAACCATTTGTAAATCATCCAAAAATAAGCTATATCCTCACTTATAATATAAGGAATTCATTCATGCCCGGTCTGCTGCAAGTGGTTGGCGTGCCCATCGGCAACTTGGCCGATATGCCCCCCCGCGCCCTGCAAGCGCTGCAAAGCGCCGACGCCATTGTGTGCGAAGATACTCGCCGCACCGGCCAGCTGTTGCAACTGATGGCGCTGGGCAAAAAGCCGCTGATCAGCAACCACCAAAACAATGAATATCGCCAAGTGGAAACCCTGCTGGCACGCCTGCAAGTGGGCGCACAGTTGGTTTTGGTGAGCGATAGCGGCATGCCCGCCATCAGTGACCCCGGCGCGCTGCTGGTGGCCGCCGCGCGCGCTGCGGGGGTGCGGGTGGATGTCATCCCCGGCCCCTGCGCCGCGGTGCTGGCGGTGGCGGGCAGCGGCTTTGCCGGGGGCTTTGTGCTGGCGGGTTTTCCGCCGCGCAAGGGGCGCGTGCGGCAGGAGTGGCTGGCGCGGCTAGGGGCATCGCCGGAAACCGTGGTGGCCTACGAAAGCCCGTTCCGGGTGGCCGATTTGGCGGCGGATATGCTGGCGGCGTGGGGCAATCGGCCGGCGTGGCTGGCGCGGGAATTGACCAAAATGCACGAAGAATGGCTGGGCCCCAATTTGCAAGAACTGGTGGCGACCTTACAAAAACGCAGCGGGGTAAAAGGCGAGTGCGTGCTGGTGGTGCAAGGGGTGCTGCCTGCGCCGAAGGCGGAAAAACCGCACCGCACTGCTGCCAAATGGTAACAGCCTAGGCGGCAAAATTGCGGCCCGTGGGGGCGGGGGGCTTGCCAGATTTCATCCATCGGCGGCAAGGTAGTGGCACAATAAAGGTGCCTGCCATGTTGGAACTTACTGCTGCCGAAGTTGTGCAAAACCAAGCGCAACCCCACGATATTCTGGTTGGCTTGCCACCCGAATTTCACAACTTTTTTACGATTGAGGTGGTGGGTGAATAACCCCCGCGCCCCCAAGCAAATGTTGCAACTGCCTGCCCAAGTGCAGGCCAAAGTGGTGGCGGCGCAGCCGCTGGTGGGCGTTGAACGCGATGAGATTGCGGCGATGGTGAATCGGATTAAAAAAGCCGATTTGCGCAACCGCCAAACTCCCAGCAGTGTGGCCAGTGCGGCTCCCAGCGGGCCAAGTGTGGCATGGGCGGAAGACTGGCAACTGCCGCGCGAAGCCTTGGATTATTTTGATATTGAGCAAGCGCACTAGTCATGCCCTATAAGCTTATCAAGGCCGATGATGCACTGAGCCCCAGCAGCCCCGCACCGCGGATTTACTTGGGCGGCCAGTGCCGCGGACGGGATTGGCGGCTGGATTTTTTCCAGCGGTTTGAGCGCACCAATATTAGCTTTATTTCCCCGCGCCGCGAACAGTTTATTGACCCCGAAATGGACCCCACCGGCCACGCCCAGCAAGTGCTGTGGGAACGCCAAGCTCTCGACTTTGCCGATTGTGGCGTATTTTGGCTGGGTGAGGGGCTTTCCAACCAAGCCGCACGGGTGGAAATTGGTTATCTGTTGGGCCTCAAAAAGCCGGTTTTATTGGGCGCACAAAAGGGCTTTATGGGAGCGGAACACTTGGTGGGCTTTAGCGGGCTGGTGGTGGCGGGCAGCGTGGATGCGCTGATGAACCGCTTTGCCAGCATGCTGGATGCTTTACAAGCCTAGTTGAGGCTTACTTCTTAAGCCCGCGAAACCACGCGCTCGAGTAAAAACGCCAAGTCAAGTTCACCATGGCGAATGGCTTTGGCGACCAAGGGAAATTGGTCTTCCACCCCCGCGACAAAATCGGCCACAAAGCGCGAGATTTGGCCATCAAAGCGCGCGCGGCCATCGTCTTGCCACAGGCTGCGGGCGGTGTTTTTGCACAGCGTGAGTTGTTCTTCAAAGGTAGCGGGCAGGGCAGGAGCGGGGGCTGCTTCCGCCGCGGCAATGGGCGGCTGGCTGGCAAGGGCAGGTTTCATGGTTTCGCATCTTTCTGTCGGTTTAATGTATGATGATAAGACTGGTGGCGGGTTTGCGCCATGTTACGGCTATTGGGCTGGCCCGATTGGCGGCAGGCTTTGTGCTTTGTATGCAACAAAACACCAAAAAGGATGATTTTAAAAAGAATACATTTTATATTTAAATATGATTTATTTCAATAACTTAATTATAAAAATCATCTCTAACTTGATACATCTTCGCTACCAAATTGCTACCAAACCCACACCAAACCACACCCCAAAAAGCACCAAATTGTGCCACTATATCTGGGGGGTCGTGCGCTGGGTTCAGGGTGGAGGGTTCAGGGGGAGCAGATAAAGGGCCTACACCCAAGAAAAAGGTTTGAACGTGGCACTCCCCGTGGGACGTCACCCCGGGGCATGGCTGGGCCGATTTTTTTCTATCAAAAAATCGGGGTGCCCAGCCTGAGCCCGGGGTTACAAAAA
>RFNJ01000107.1 GCA_009927255.1 Pseudomonadota bacterium
GAAAAGCTGGATCCCAGCCTTCGCTGGGATGACGGCGAGGGGAGGGGAGCCGCCGCCTACGCTCTCGCTGCGCTGCGAGCTTCGGCGCGTTCAAGTCTCGCTCAGCAAAAAGCCCCCAAGTGGGGGCCTTTTGCAAGATTGATTGGTTCTATGGACCCCAGCCTTCGCTGGGGTTCAAGTCTCGCTAAACAAAAAACGCCCCCTTCGGGAGCGCTTTTTGTAAGCTCGACTAGAACTTGACGCGCATGTTCACGCCGTAGAGGTCGATGCTTTGGGTGTTGGTACCCGTTACATCGGCATCCATGTTGCGGTACAGGCCAGCAACGCTGACGCCGTTGCCGAGGTTGTACTGGGCGCCGAGGCCAAATACATCCAGTTCGTCCTTAGCGGCGGTTGCGCTGCGGAAGTTTTCGTTGGTGCCGTAGTCGGCAGCAACTTCAAAGGCATCCCAAGCATAACCAACTTTGGCATACCAGCCTTCAGCTTCGTTGGCTGTGGCAGATTTTTTATCGAGGCTGTTGGCAGTGTAGGCAACAGTACCGGCCAAGCCGCTGTTGTGCGCAACGCTGAAGCTGGCGCCGTAGAGGCTTTCAACTTCGTTGGCAGCAGTGGTGACGTTGCTGTTGACCATCCGGATACCGGCTGCGCCTTTCATGCGGAAGTCGCCCATGGCGCCGTCGTAGTAGGCGGCCAGTTCGGCGTCGCCACCTTGAGCGATGCTCGCGCGGCCTTGGAAGCCAGCGTAGATCGGGCTGTCGTAGCGGATGCTGTCGGCACGGCTGGTACCGATGTTGCTGGTGAGAGCATTAGCGGTGATACCAGAGTTCAGCGCGTTGGTGGTTTCGGTACGGAAGTTGATAGCGCCACCGATTTTGCGGTAGTCGGCGGTCATCACGTCTTGTGCGCCGGCGAGGTCTTGGGTGATCACACCGTCGATCGCGGTGGACTGTTGGCCCAGGTACACGCCACCAAAGCCGCCGGAGAGGCCCACACGGGCTTGGCGCTCGGTGAAGGTGGTGCTGCCGCTGGTTGGCACGGTGGACGTACCGGTGCTGCCATTAACCGAGTTTTGCAGGAAAGCGTCGGATGGGTTGGAGGCCATTTCGTTTTCGAACAGCACAGAAGCGGTCAGGCCGTTATCGAGCGCTTGGGCGCCTTTGAGGCCGAAGCGAGTGCTGCTGAGAGCGTTGTCGACCACCACAGTGTTGGTGTCGAGGCCATCGTTAAAGCCGAACAGGCCCTTGTTAACCTGGCCGTACAGTTGAACGTCCACCGCGGACGCGTGAGCGGCCACGAGAGCGAATGCTGTCGTTGCCAGAAGGGTCTTTTTCATGGGTATATCCCTATCCTTTATATTGCTATTTACCGTGCGGCCCGGTGCCGACTGGTAGGGCGCACTGTGCACCAAGCCATTTGGCACCGTCAAGACCGAGGACGGTTTGGCTGCGAAGGGGTGTGACATTCTTAAGAAAAGCACATACATCACCTTATATATAGCGCAGCACTGGGGGTAGAGTGCGGAAAGTTGCGGTTGATGTCAAGGTGTATCCCTGAAACTGGCGGGAATTGTGGCTTTGTGTGCTTTTTTGGTGACTTATTTTGTATGCTTTTTGGAATGGTGTTTTTGGGTTTTGGTGCCGTTTTGTAAGTTGGTATTTACTCTGGGTGGGTGGGCTTTGGTTTGGAGGGTTTTTTATACGATATTTGTGTATATTTTGGGTTTTTAGGGGTGTGGCGGGGTTTCTATAGTGGAGATTTTTTGGTTGGGTTGAGTGCTTAGTGACTTGTGTAAGAGGGTGCTTACTTATTGGGCGAGAATTTGCAGCTGTGTTGGTGTTATTGATGATGGACTAAGGCATGTAAACAG
>RFNJ01000099.1 GCA_009927255.1 Pseudomonadota bacterium
CCGCCGCTGTTGCCAGCGGCGGGTTCTGCCTAGACCTTATAACCACCATTTGAACCATTGCTGGTCTAGGCAGTGGGCCACTTCTTTGTCGCGTTCATACTGGCCGACCCCCATGTGGTAGTTTAGGGAAGATTGGTCTTCCCATCCACTGCGCATTGCGCGCATTATTACAACTGCTAGTGCCGTAGATCCGGCAAACTGCAATGCCACTATCTGGGTAACTGCAATGCCACCCGGAAAGCCAATCAACCGTTCTAGGCCGATTGTGAAAGCCGCTGCAATCAGGCCTGCCGCTAGCCCGTAAAAAGCTGCTTCGGCAAGACGACGAGAAATGTAACGAACAGCGCTCATTTTTTCTCCTTGTCCCCTGCAGAAGAGGGTGAAATTTTTGAAGATGCTGCAGGGAGCTTTATATGTATACTTAGTTTCTATGTTTGTCAAGTGGTGGTGAGATTGACCAATCTTCCCGGCACGTAGATGGCTTTTTGGAGGGTTTGGTTGGTTAGCCAGCTTTGGGCTTCGGGGGCCAGCTTGGCGGCTTGGATGGCTTGGGCTTCGGTGATTTCCGCTGGGACGGTAAGGCGGGCGCGGAGCTTGCCGTTGACTTGTACCACCAGCGTGATTTCATCGGCTTTGGCGACTTCTGGGTTGTATTCCGGCCATGCGGTTTGGCAGAGCATGGTGGTGTGGCCGAGCTGCTGCCAGAGTTCTTCCGTAATGTGGGGGGCGGCGGGGTTGAGGAGGCGCAGGAGGGCTTCGGTGCCTTCGCGCAGGGTTTGCGGGGATTGTTCGGCGGTGGGTTTGGTGAGGTCGTTGAGAAGCTCCATGCAGGCGGCGACCATGGTGTTGTATTGGAACTTTTCGATGTCTTCGTTGACTTTGCGGATGGTTTGGTGAATTTTGCGGGCCAAAAGCCGGCCGCCGTCGTCCTGCGGACTCTGGCGAGCCAGGCTTTTGTCCGCTTCGCGGGGACAAAGGGTGGCGACTTTGTGGGTGAGGTTCCAGAGGCGGTTGAGGAAGCGGTGGGCGCCTTCGATGGCGGCTTCGGACCATTCCAAATCGCGCTCGGGCGGGGCGGTGAAGAGGATGAACAGGCGGAGAGTGTCGGCGCCGTAGCGGGCCAATAAATCATCGGGGCTATCGCCGTTGTTTTTGGATTTACTGATTTTCTCGGCGGGGAGGACTTTGAGGGGCTCGCCGGTGGTTTTGTGATAGGCGGCTTTCTCACCGTTTTTGGCTTCCTTCCATTCGACTTGGGAGGGATAGATGTATTCGCCCGCAGCGGTTTGGTAGCTGTTGCCGATGACCATGCCTTGGCAGAGCAGGGCGGCGAAGGGTTCATCGAACGTGAGGTAGCCGCAGTCGCGCAGGGCTTTGGTGAAGAAGCGGGCGTAAAGGAGGTGGAGGACGGCGTGCTCGATGCCGCCGATGTATTGGTCAACCCCCGCTTGGCCTTGGGGGTTGGTCATCCAGTATTGGACTTTTTGTTTATCGAGCGGTTCGGTGGCTTCGGGGCACAGGTAGCGGAGGAAATACCAGGAGCTGTCGGTGAAGGTGTCCATTGTGTCGGTTTCGCGCACGGCTTTTTGGCTGCACTTGGGGCAGGTGGTGTGTTTCCACGTTGGGTGGTTGGCCAGTGGGTTACCGCTGCCGGTGAATTGGACATCTTGCGGGAGGGTGACGGGGAGAGATTCACGGGGAACTGGCACCACGCCGCAGGTTTGGCAATGGATGAACGGGATGGGAGCACCCCAGTAGCGCTGGCGGCCGATGCCCCAATCGCGCAGGCGCCACTGGGTGAGGCCTTTGCCCCAGCCTTCGGCTTCGGCTTTGGCGATGATGGTAGCTTTGGCGTCTTCAACCCCCATACCGTTGATGAGGGGAGAGTTGATGAGTGTGCCTTCGCCCACATAGGGCGCTTGCTGGACGTTTTGGCCTTCGGCGTGGATGACTTCCACAATGGGGAGCTTGTATTTGGTGGCGAAGGCGTGGTCGCGGTCATCGTGCGCGGGGACGGACATGATGGCGCCGGTGCCGTAGGTCATCAGCACAAAATTGGCGATATAGATGGGCAGCTTGGCACCAGTGAGGGGGTGGATGGCGGTGTAGGGGGTTTTGTGGCCCTTCTTTTCGGCTTTATCGATAATTTCTTGGGCGGTGCCGAGCTTGCCTGCGTCTTCGATAAACAAACGGGCTTGGGGGTCGTTCTGGGCGGCTTGGAGGGCCAGTGGATGTTCTGGTGCGATGGCGCAGAAGGTGGCGCCGTAGAGGGTATCGGGGCGGGTGGTGAAGACTTCTAAAGTCTTATCCCAGCCTTCAACCTTAAAGCTGAACTGCAGGCCGCGCGATTTGCCGAGCCAATTTTCTTGCATGGTTTTGACGCGGGCGGGCCAGTTGGGGAGTTTGTCGAGGTCGGCCAGCAGTTCTTCGGCGTAGTTTGTTATCTTCATGAACCATTGGGGCATTTTGCGGCGCTCCACGGCTGCGCCGCTGCGCCAGCCTTTGCCGTCCACCACTTGTTCGTTGGCGAGCACGGTTTGGTCGACGGGGTCCCAGTTGACCAAGGCTTCGCCGCGATAGACCAAGCCTTTTTCGTAGAGACTGATAAACAGATTTTGCTGCGGGCCGTAGTAGTTGGGCAGGCAGCTGGTGATTTCTTTGCTCCAATCGTAGCTCCAGCCGAAGAGGTTCATCACCCGCTTCATTTCGGCGGTGTTGGCGAGTGTCCATTTTTCCGGGTGGGTTTTGTTTTTAATCGCGGCATTTTCGGCGGGGAGGCCGAAGGCATCCCAGCCCATGGGGTGCATGACGTTGAAGCCTTTGGCGCGCTTGTAGCGGGCCAAGACATCGCCCAACGTGTAGTTCCGCACGTGGCCGATGTGGAGCACACCGGAGGGGTAGGGGAGCATTTCCAGCACATAATACTTGGGTTTGGTGGGGTCGGGCTCGGCCTTGAAGGCTTGGGCCTTTTGCCAGGCGGCTTGCCATTTAGGTTCGATTTGGGTGGGGGTGTATTTGGGGGCTTGGAGGGCGGCGGGTGTATTCATGTGGGGGAGAATAGGCGGAAATAGGCGAATTGAAAAGAGGCACCTTGCGGTGCCTCTTCGCTTTTTTAGTAATTCGGGAAGTTTATTCGAGGCCTTCCCTACTGACCGGTATGTAGCGCCGACCACGCTTGATGAAGAGCTGCTCATTGGGGGTAGCTTGAGCCTGTGCAGCTTCATGGATTTTGCTAGCTTTCTCAAATTTGAGAAAAGCAAGCCTGAGTTCGCGCTGCACTGATTTTTTGGGCTTTTTGGGGCCGGCTTCTTTGGGTGAGGTATCGTCACTATCAGCGTTAACCCAATTGAAGCTGTTGGGCAGCGTTTCAAACAGTTTGGTGCACTTTTTGTTGCTGCAGCGGGTAACTTCGTTACCAAACACCCCCCAACCCCCAGCAGAGCCTTGAGTTTGGTTGGAGCAGTGAGGGCAGCGAATTTTGAAGAAGGACTGCGACATGTGATGTCTCCGTGGTTGGCTGCCGCGATATGCGGAGCTTGAAAACGCAGATGTAGGTATTAACTTAGGCTGGATATGCCTTTCGCGTATACGGTGTCAACTTTTTGGTAGTGTCTCAGTTTGAAATTAACATTGACGCCAGAGCCTAATATCCCATACTTGCATTACGGAGCTTAGAACCTCCTACATTCGGCGTGGCAACAGCCGTAACCCGTTGCCTTCCGTGTCTTATGACCGGAGGGCAGTGTTATGTCCAAGGCTCACGCCCAAAAGCGCTGTGCCGTTAATGTAGCGGTTCTAACCTCCGGTCGCCTTATAATAGGGCGGCCTTTTTAACAGGGAGGTTTAAACATGGACGACAAAACACACGGCCCCGGTTCGGCCATTATTGTGGTTTATATGGTGATGGTGATTTACGGGATGCTAATAGGTTTAGGGCTAGGCTGGTATTTGTGGGGATAGATTAGTACTTGACCGCTTAAGCATATAATGCTAAGCTGCAAACATGAAAAAGATAAAAATACCTTCCGATACGAATCAGCGCGCCAAACGCATTGTTGATATCACCACAGGTGATTATAGCATCCCGCCCATTTCTGAGAAAAATCCACATGCTGTAGCTTTAGGGCGAGCTGGAGGTCTTAAGGGTGGGAAGGCGCGTGCTGCTAATATGACAGCGGAAGACCGTAAAAAAGCGGCCCAGAAAGCAGCCCAATCACGGTGGAAAAAATAACTATCTACACCCTTATCACGTTGTCACAAATGCTATTGACATGAACGTTGATACTTTATATAATAGAACCACAAATAAAAAGCCGTGGGCTTTTTGGGGCTGAAAGTTTTGGAAGACCAACCAGCGCCAAGGACATCCACGGCTTACATAGGAAGGACATCGTTATGGATAACCAAAACAACATCTTCGCCTTGCAGAATAACTCTGTGGGGCCAAAGATGCAAGAACAAAGTAAGTTGCGGCTCATAGCTGACTTGGTACAGCGTATTGAAAATAACACATTAAAGATTCAAGAACTTCAATCTGATAACGATGTTATTCAAGGGGCTATAGATAATCTTAAAAATTCAACTATTACTAAAAGTCTCGAATCACCAATAAGTAAACCTGTTTCTGATGATTTTGGTGCAAAAATAAAACAAGCAATTCAACAGTATGGAGACAATTCGGGTATGACAATTTCTTCTCTTCAGAGTGTGTTGGGTATGGGGGAAGATAAATCTGCTTGGATGCTTGTTAGTCGCGCTGTACTTGAAGAACTAAAAAAAGGTTCACTAGTTCAAGCCAATTTCCCAAATAAGCGCAACAAACGTTTCAAACTTACACAACAAGGGGAGTTAGATATCCTAGGATTGTAAGAATGAAAAACCGCCTGTTCAAGCAGGCGGTTACTACAACGTGCGGCGGTAGTTCAATTGGCAGAACGCCAGACTGTTAATCTGGAAGTTGGGGGTTCAAGCCCCCTCCGCCGCGCCATTTGTTTATAGGCCACAAAAATTAAATTTGCAAGTCCAAAATGAACTTTCTGCTTGACCGATTAAGAATACATACCTATATAGAGCCATATGAACCGCCTATCAGTTGAAAAACGCGCACAAATTCTTGGCCTTTTGGTTGAAGGTAATAGCTTGCGTGCTGCTTCTCGCTTGGCAGATGTGAGCATAAACACGGTTACAAAATTATTAGTAGATGTGGGTCAAGCGTGCTCCGACTATCAGGATAAAGCCTTACGTGGTCTTTCCTGTTCCCAAGTTCAATGTGACGAGATTTGGTCTTTCTGCTATGCCAAACAAAAGAACGTATCGCCAGATATGCCAGATGGTACGGGAGACTTATGGACGTGGACAGCGATTGATGCTGAGAGCCGCCTTATGATTAGTTGGATGGTGGGTAAGCGTGACTTGGAAACTGCGCGCCTATTTATGCAGGATTTAGCTTCACGGCTTGTCGTACGCCCACAGATTACTTCTGATGGTCACTTACCCTACGTGGAGGCCATAGAAGAATCCTTTGGTATGGACGTAGATTTTGGAATGTTGGTTAAGAAATACGGCACAAAACCTGGCGACAAACGCCACCAATACCTTGGAGCGGATAGAACTGTAGTTACCGGCAACCCACAAAGTATTGGCACAAGTTATGTTGAGCGAGCCAATTTGACTATGCGCACCAACATCAAACGGTTTACTCGTAAAACCAACGCCTTTTCAAAAAAGGTGGATAACCACATTTTAGCCGTGAGTTTACACTTTATGTATTATAATTTTGCTCGTATCCATAAAACATTGCGGATGACCCCTGCCATGCAAGCTGGTATAAGTGACCATGTGTGGAGCTTGGAAGAAATTGTTCAACTTCCAAACTGAGACACTACCAACTTTTTATTTGGTGGAGAGGGACTGGACGCGGAGGGCGCGGGCTTTGGTGAGGATGGCGTCTTCTAGGGCGCGGGTGGTGGCGGGGTTGGCGGGGGCGTCGGCCCATTTACCATCGCTAGCTTTGGTTTGCTTGAAGAGGTTGACCTTGAGGGCATCGGGGCGCAGGGATTTGCCCAAGATGAGGATGTTGGCGCGGACGCGTTCGCTGGGGGCTTCGGGCGCGCTATACCAATCGGTGGCGATGACGCCGCCGTTGCTATCGGCTTGCTGGATGGGCATGAACGAGATGCTTTCGAGGCTGGCGCGCCAGAGGAAAATGTTGACACCGATATTGCCGCCGGCTTGGCCTTCGGCGTTATCGCGCTTAAAGGCATCGAGCAGGTTGCCGCTTTCGCCCGACAACAGGCCGGGGCCTTTGGGCATGTCGGTGGGGTTGACTTCAGGGGCAGTGGTTTTGATGTTGCCGCAGGCGGTGAGTGCGGTGGAAATAACGGCGATGGCGATGATGGCGGTGGTGATTTTTGTGTTGTTTGGCATGGTGGAACTCCCCTTGGGGGCGGATTGTGGGGGTGGGGAGGGGGTGGTGTCAATCGGAAATCAGATTGCGGAAATCGGATGTCAGGGAATAGGGGGCTTATATAGCTGGTTGCATAACTATGAGCAGTTAGGCACTGTTAGCAAATTCCAAGATGCG
>RFNJ01000162.1 GCA_009927255.1 Pseudomonadota bacterium
GGCAACGGCCCCAGTCCCCACCACAAAGTCCAACATAACCTCCGGCGCAGCGAAGCCTCCCTCTCTTCTCCACCTCCCACCACTTACCATGTGCCACCCCCCCCACCCGCAAATCCTTTATCATCATTTTGTATTGTATACGTTTATCTCTCTTGACCTTCCCCCCAAAACAACCCAAACCAATACCAACCACGCCCCAACCCACACCCATCCAAACCATCAACCACACCACCGCACCAACCAACTAAATCCCAAAAAAATACCATATCAACCCACAAAAAACTCCATTAAATGCCAAAAATAATCATCCAAACCGATGCAAATACCGCCCAAAATACGGGTATTTTAAATATAAATGCCACTTTGCAGCAAAAAGCCATCCATGCCCTCCGCCAAGTCCTTGATCCTGAACTACCTTTGAATATTTATGACCTCGGTCTTATTTACGGCCTCGATATCAACGAAGCCGCCAGAACCGCCCACATCACCATGACACTTACCGCCCCCAACTGCCCAGTGGCAGAAGAACTTCCCAAACAAGCTCAACAAGCGGTTGAAAAAGCAACAAATTTAACCACCACGCTCACCCTCACTTTCACACCAAAATGGAGCAAAGAAAACCTCAACCTCGAAGCCAAACTCGCCCTCGGCCTGCTCTAATCCTTAAGCTTCAGCTCCCCCGCAAACCCCTTAAAAACCGCCGCATAAATTGGCCGCCGGAACTCAATCACATGCGCCGCCAACCAATCCGGAGAAACCCAATCAAGTGCTTCAAATTCAAAGTCTTTTGCCTTCCCCACATCCGGCAAACCAGTCCCTTTAAAGCTGAACAAAAACCACTTCTGCCGCTGTCCCACAAAGCGCCGCCCCTGCGTCCATTCTTTGGGCAGAACATACGTGGTCCACTGCGGCAGCTCACGCACCAGCTGCACATCATCAAAGGTCAACCCCGTCTCCTCACGCAACTCACGGTAAGCCGCAGTCAACGGCCGCTCCCGCCCCTCAATCCCCCCTTGCGG
>RFNJ01000038.1 GCA_009927255.1 Pseudomonadota bacterium
CTATAAAAAATCGGGGCGCCCATCACCTATCCGGCACCACCCGTGTCGCCCCCTCTCCACGAAGCACCGCACTCACCCAACCCCCAACCCCCTTAACATCCTTAAAACCCTCAACAACCTAAACACCCTCTAAACCATGAACCAATCCCCCCCCACCAAACTCTTCACCCTCGCCTCCGGCAAAGGCGGCGTCGGCAAAACCTCGCTCACCCTCAACCTCGCCACCCAGCTGGCCAAGCAGGGGCAAAAAGTACTGGTGATAGATGGCGACACCGGCCTCGCCAACGCCGACGTGCAATTGAATCTTAAGCCCGAGCGCGACCTCGCCCACTACCTCAGCGGCCAGTTCGCCCTGCGCCACGTGCTCACCCCCACACCGCAAGGCTTCACACTCATCGCTGGCCGCGCAGGCCACAACCAACTCGCCAACCTGCCGCTGCCCAAGCTGCACCAGTTACTCAAAGACCTGCGCGACCTCGCCCAAAGCTACACCATCACCCTCATCGACGCCGCCGCTGGCGTCAGCCCCACCACCCTCGCCATGTGCGCCGAAGCCAACCACACACTGCTGGTCACCACGCCCGACCCCTCCTCGCTGACTGACGCCTACGCCCTGATCAAACTGCTCTGGCACAACAACGCCACCGCCAACAGCCAGCTCATCGTCAATCAAGCCAATGCGCGCGAAGCCGCCCAAGTCCACACCCGCCTCACCACCGCCGCCACAACCTTCCTCGGCCTGCCACCGCTGCCCTTATTGGGCAACATCCCCCAATGCAAACATTTCTCCCAAGCCGTCCGCCAGCACCACCTCGCCAGCACAGCCTTCCCCAACAGCCCCGCCATCACCGCCCTCCAAACCCTCGCCAAAAAACTCGCCTAACCAAGCCATGCAAAGACGGCGCAGCCGTCATCCCATCCCCATGAACACCCAACTCATACCCATACCCAAGGTTCCCATGGGGGTAGGGATCCACGGGGGGCTTACCCAACCCATAACCACCCATTAAAAACATAAAGCTGCATCCTCAACACCCAAAAAATCCTTACCACCCCAGTATCCTATCATCCTAACATCCTTTATCCTTCCGCCATGCCTACCAAAAAATCCTCCAAGAACAGTGGCCCGCAGGGCCACCCCGTGAGCAACCGCGCAGCGGTTACTCGCGGGGCCGAAAAGCACTCTCCCCTCACCCTCGCCAGCACCCTCACCCCCGCCCAACTCAAACAAAAGCTCCACCACCTCATCGAATCCCAAGGTCTCTTCCACCGCCACCAAGAAACCACCTTCTCTAACCGCGGCACCGTGTTCAATTGGGTGTTCGATACCCGCGCCCTCTTCATGCAACAACTCGCCATGGACGTCATCACCACCCTCTTCTGGCACCACTACCGCGATAAGTTACCTTTCCAAGTCGGCGGCATGGAAGTCGCCGCCATCCCACTGGTCTGCGCCATCCAAAGCAAAGCGCGGGAACTCGGCATCCCGCTCAACGCCTTCCTCATCCGCAAAGAACGCAAAACCTACAGCCGCATGCGCGCCATTGAAGGCGAAATCACCAACGAACCCATTGTGCTGGTCGACGACGCCATCAACAGCGGCGGCAGCTTCGAAAAATGCCGTGTCAGTATCAACCGCGACAAACCCGCAGGCTTCACCCTCGCGCAGGTCACCCACGTTTTTGCACTGATAAGTTTCGAAAGCCGCCGCGCGACTCAATGGCTCGCCACCCACAACATCCAGCTCCATCGGGTCTTCACCCTCCCCGATTTCAACGTCACCGAAGCGTCCGATTCCCCTCCCTTCACCACCCGCTACAGCATCGCTTGGCGCGCCATGGTCAAAGGCGGCTGGCCCTTCCACGTGGTGCCCAAGTCCGCACCGGTGGTGGTGGAAGATAAAGTCTTTATGGGCACCGATAGCGGCAGCATATGCGCCTTCAATAGCACCACCGGCCAACCATTATGGCAACACGTCATCACCGGCGCCCCTGAACGCAAAGGTATCTGGTCAACCCCCGCCGTCCACCAAGGCAAAGTCTACATCGGCGGCTACAATGGCGTCTTGTATTGCCTCAACGCCGAAGACGGTAAAGTGCTCTGGCAACAAGCGGCATGCGAATGGATCGGCAGCACCCCCCTCATCGTCCCGCGCCACGGCATGCTCTATGTGGGCCTCGAATACGCCCGCCCCCGCAACCCCGGCAGCGTCGCCGCGTTTAAGCTGGATACGGGGGAGAGGATGTGGGAAAGCTGGCTGCGCGTCATCCAACACGGCAGCGCCGCCTATTATGCGGGGGAAGACATCGTCATCTTCGGCACCAACGAATATACCCTCAGCGCCTACAAGCCCCACAACGGCCAACCGGTCTGGCAGTTCTCCACCCGCGGCGCCATCAAATATGCCCCGGCGGTCGATGAAATCCGCGGCCTGGTCGCCGCCGCCAGCTTCGATGGCAACATCTACCTGGTCAACGCCAAAACCGGCGCCTTGGTGGCGGAATTCCAAACCGGCAACCAACTCTACACCACGCCTTTATTCCACGGAGACCGCCTCTACTGCGGCTCCACCGATCGAAAACTCTACATCATCAACCTCACCACCCTCACGGTGGAAAAAACCATCGATTGCGGCGCCCGCATCTTCGCCACGCCGCGCTTCCTCGCCCCCAACAGCATCCTCATCGGCACAGCCGGCGGCCGCATGATGGAAATCAACGCCACCACCCTGCAAACCATGGGCGAAGTCATGGTGCCCGACGCCATCACCAACGCCGTTGCATCAGCCAACAACGACCAACTCATCATCATCCCCACCTACCTGAACGAACTCTACGCCTACCACCGCCAACCACTCCCCACCCCATAACCAAAATAATCGACAGGGCCAAGCCACCCAACTCTAACC
>RFNJ01000026.1 GCA_009927255.1 Pseudomonadota bacterium
TCCGTGCCGGAAGCTGGTAGGGTCATTTTTTGCCCACTATGCAAAAAATGGGGCCCCTGCCGCTATCCGGCACCACCCGTGTCGCCAACTCTCCACAACGCTCCACTCTCTCCCCACACCATCTCTCAAAAACATAAAAAGCCCTCTCTCCCACAGGGAGAAAGGGCCATCTCAAAGCCTTCAACACTACGCCACGCGGCGCAGCATATCCTTCAGCTTTTCTTCTTCGTCCATCAGCTGGTGCGCTTCATCAATCTGGCCGCGGATAATAAGATGCATAACAACATCACGTCCGTCAGCATCTTTCACGTACAAATCCGCACCATTGCGTACCAACAGCTTCGCCATTGGCAAAGCATTTTTGGGCCAGCCTTGCTGCTTCGGGCTTTTTACCAACAAAGCATGCAACGCCGTGCCACCATTGGCAAACAGCGGCTTCGAAAGATTACTCACCGTCGCGCAAATACTAGCGCAAAGCCGTTCAAGGGCCACAAGGTCATAACCCTCAACCGCCGCCACAAACTGTCTCTGCCAGTTCTCCAGCTTGTTTTGGTTTGGATTGAACGCATCGTTTTTCAAAAGCATGGTCTGCTCCTGTGTAAGCCGCTTCCTCAGCGGCGGTTTCAGCCTTGGCCTGCGCCAAAGCCATCTAAACGTCTAAGTCCTCTGCTTTTTCAGCTACCCCATCATCCCATCTAAACTCACAAAATCAACCCAAACCAACCAGCTCAAACACCCCCAATCCCCCCACCGTCAGCCCATCGTAAGCATCCAAGCCAAAGCCAAAAAAAGCAGGCCCCAAAAGGCCTGCCGATTTCCTCAAGTTGGCGGTTAATGAATCACCAAGGGTTCAACACTAATCGCAAAATTACCATTCATGTCTTCAGCAACCGCAAAGTAAAAACGCTGTCTTTGCCCATCCACCGAAACAAAATACTCAGTCTGTTTCCCGCCACCAGTGCCACTTTTCTTTTTGCCCCGATGGTCTTTTTGCAAAGGTAGCGCCATTACATTAAGCGAATACTCTCGCAACAAAGCCGCACCTTTACGCGGCTTAGTCAATGCAAACAATTCTCCACGCTCCTGAATATCATGAATTGCATCGTTAATATAGGCAACGTCGTGAGACTCACGAGACATGGTTCTCTCCATCAACGCTGAAAAGCCAAGGTAGCAGCCTCATCTAAGGCCACTTTGCCCAACCATCCTAACAAACCCAACCCCACCCCACAACCCAAATCTGCCCCTCAAATAACCCTCAACCCCCAAATAACCAGCACCACCCCCACTACAAAGTATAAAAAGAGGGCCGCCCGTCCTCGAATGGCCAAATCACAAACCCACCAAAAGCACTCAACTCTCGGCCATTCGGGGACCCACCAGCGCCCTCGCTTCGCCCCCACCAAATAAGCA
>RFNJ01000164.1 GCA_009927255.1 Pseudomonadota bacterium
AAGTTGCCGCCCCCATCCCCCCTCTACCCTGCGCTCGACCCCTTCAAAACCCATATGCTCCCCGTCGGCCAAGGCCACGTATTATATGTGGCCGAATACGGCAATCCCCAAGGCCTCCCCGCGGTGGTGCTGCACGGCGGCCCCGGCAGCGGCTTCTCGCCCAACGCCCCCCGCCGCTTTAACCCCGCAACATACCGGGTTATTTGTTTTGACCAACGCGGCGCCGGCAAAAGCACCCCAACCGGCAGCATCCAACACAATACCACCCAGCATTTGGTGGCGGATGTCGAAGTCCTCCGCACCCACCTCAAAATCGAAAACTGGTTGGTCTACGGCACCAGCTGGGGCAGCACACTCGGCCTCGCCTACGCCCAAGCCTACCCCAAACGCGTCAACGCCCTGGTCCTCGGCGGCATTTTCATGGCCACTAAGGAAGAACTCGATTGGTTCAGCAGCCCCCACGGCGCCATGCGGCTTTATCCGAATCAAATCAGAGAGCTCAAACTCCTCCTCGGCAACCCCCACCCTAGCCGCTTTTTCGAAGCCCTCCACAGCACCATCAACGGCCCCGATAAACAAAAAGCTCAAGCCGCCGCCCGCCAATGGTCCCTAGTGGAATGCCTCCTCGCCGTTCCCACCCCCAGCATGGCCGAAATCGAAGCCGAACTTGCCAGCCCAAGCATGCTCCCGCGCGCGCAAATCGAAATCAGCTACATTGCCCAAGGCTGCTATCTCAAACCCGACCAACTCCTCAAAAACGCCCACCGCCTCCGCCAAATCCCCCTCACCATCATCCAAGGCCAGCTCGATTTCGTCACCCCTCCCGCCGCCGCCCACGCCCTCCACGCCGCCCTGCCCCACAGCCAGCTCCTCCTCATTCCCACTGCCGGCCACGTGGGGAATGAAGACATGGAAAAAGCCCGCCTGCAAACCCTCAACACCCACGCCACCCAAGCCAAAAGTCTTTAGGTTACGTAAAATAAACGCTAAATAGTATGAAGGGGTTAAGGGGCGCAGCCCCTTACGGCCCCATGGGCCGTCATTCCAGAAGCTTAGATTTTGCGAGATGAGCGCTTGCGAATCCGCAAAATCAAGCTATCTGGAATCCAGCTTACTTAATGTCTAATAATTTATAGAATTAGCTATAACTAATTAAACTCTAGCAAAAATCCCCTTGACGCCCCCCACCCAACCCCCTAGTGTAAAAAGCGGAATGGATAAAAGTCTCGCCCTGCGTTATTGGTTTCTGGCATAAGCCAGTACATCCTCACACCGCACGTCCGAGACCTCTCCTTTTCCAAATAAAACCCTCCCCTCTGTCATAAGGAACCTGCCATGCAGGAACTGTCGTTCTCGCTTACCAAGCAAGGCATGCCCGTGCTGCTGCTCGGAGACCAAACCATCTCCTTCAGCCGCAATCTTCAGTTGAATGTGCAGGGCTGGCCCTCGGCCATCACCCTCACGGTGGAAACCGACACCAACCGCACGATGCTCGTCATCCGCGGTTGTCGCCGTAAAGAGAACAAAACCCAGCTCACTCACGGCAATATTGTCAAGGTGCGCTTGGAAGATGGCATCTGCTTTGTGGCTCCACAAGCTAAAGCCGTCGGCCTCCCAACCCACTGCTACAACAGCTACCTCAAACTCGCCACCATCGGCGAAACGCTCCCCATCACAATGTGGGGAGACACCGGCGAAGCCTACGGCGAAATCCGCGGCACCACCGGCTGGTGAAGCGAAAACTCTGCTCGCGAAAAAAGCCGCTCCCCAAAAGGGAGCGGCTTTATACCACCATACCAACTACCACCATCCTAACTATCCGGCCGATGCCGCATCCTTACCCCACCCGCATTGCGCGCATCGCCATAAGGCGCCAGCACGCAGCGCCGATACGCCAGCTTATCGCTCACCCCCGTCTGCGTCGTCACCCGATTCTCCCCATTGGTATGTAAGCAAAGTTCGCGCTCCGCCATCGCCTCACGCCGCGAAGGCGGTGGGAAAAGCTCATACCACCCACTCGCCTCACCCGCCGTATCGCGCCAGCTATGCCCCTTAAACTCCTCCCACTCCTTGCGCATGTAATACT
>RFNJ01000088.1 GCA_009927255.1 Pseudomonadota bacterium
CATGACGGTGAGCCTGAAGGGCCCCGAAACTAAGAACGAATGGTTTGTGGTGGATGCCGCCAACCTGCCGCTGGGGCGCCTGTGCACCACGCTGGCGACCCGTTTGCGCGGTAAGCACAAGCCGAATTATACGCCGCACGTGGACAATGGCGACCACATTGTGGTGATTAATGCCGAAAAAGTGAAGCTGACCGGGCATAAGCGGCAGAACATGGTTTTTTATTATCACACCGGCTATGTGGGCGGGGTGAAGGCCAAAGTGGCGGGCGAAGAATTGGACGGGAAGTATCCGGAGCGGGTGATTGAGCGCGGGGTGCGGCGGATGATGCCGCGTGACAGCGTGCTGAGCACCGCGATGTTTGCCAAGCTGCATGTTTATAAGGGGCCAAACCATCCGCACGCGGCGCAAGCGCCAAAAGAGCTGAAACTGGGCCGCAAAGAAGGGGTACGATAATGAGCATTGCTACCAATATTAAGGCTGTGAACGCCAAGGCCGGACGCTACTATGCCACCGGTAAGCGCAAAAACGCGATTGCGCGGGTGTGGCTGACCAAAGGCAAGGGTGTGATTACCATTAACGGCCGCAAGATTGAGGACTACTTTGGCCGCCCGGTGTTGCAGATGGTGACCAATCAGCCGTTTTTTGCGATTGATATGGCCGGTAAGTTTGACGTGAAGGCGCGCTGCCATGGTGGCGGGCTTTCGGGGCAGGCGGGGGCGTTGCGCCATGGGATTTCGAAAGCCTTGGAGCAATACGACGCCGCCAACCGCCCGCCGCTGAAGAAGCTGGGCTACCTGACCCGTGACCCGCGCGTGGTGGAGAGCAAGAAGTATGGGAAGCATGGGGCGCGGCGTTCGACTCAGTTCTCGAAGCGGTAAAAACCACTGGGACGGGGCGCTTTTTGACTTTTCCTTGCGCTGCGCTCCGCACGTACTTAGTTTGTACGCTTGCGGTGCTCGCGCTGCGGAGAAAGCCAAAAATCACCTCCGCCCAGTGATTTTTGTGGGTAATAACCTCCGCTTTGGCGGAGTTTTTTTATCTGCGGCGATTGTATTGATTGACTATGAGAGTATTAATTTCTTCTTCTGAGAATTGGTTCCATTGACCGCCATAGAGTTTACCAAGCATATCTTTGACTTCTTCAAGGGATTCGCCGTGGATGCCTAAAACTGCAATTCTACCTTGTTCGTGATCAATATTTTGCGCAGTAGTTAAGTCAAAGGCCAGTAAAGTTCCGTCACTTAGTTTTAAAAAATTGATAGTGTGATTTCCGTATGCAGTAATTTTTGATGCATCGTTAGGTGTGTTTAGAGCTCCTTCGGCCACACCTTCATCGACAGCGCGTGCAGCAATATAATAGCAGTTTTCCCTGATACCGTTTGCTGCTTCTTTTTGTTGTTGAATTAGAATTTGGGAGCAAGTTTCTAAGTCTTCCATGGTGGTACCGAATGGCTTGCCGACAATGCTGAGCACATGGCCGTCAATAATGAGTGTTTGGTAAACTAACCTTTCTCTATCGATAAAATTGTCGATAGCTTTTGCTTTTAAGTCACTTTGTTCAGCGTTCCATTTTTTCCAGTAGGCGTCATCAAACCTCATAGTGGATACTCCTTTGCAATCTTATGAGCTAGCCCTAAAAGGATTCAACTGACAGTTGGGCTGATGTGGGAAAAAGGTCATCTTTGGGTGGCCTTTTTTTTATGGGTTGGGGTGGGGGGATGGCGTTTTTTTATGGGATGGGGTATGGGTGAGGGATGTATTCTTACACGGTTTTGATTATGCGCAAGGACGCGACGGATAAGCGGCCAATGACGTTGCACATTAGTGCGCGGTTGCTGTGGGTTTTGGTGGTTTTGGCGTTAACTTCACCTTTTGTGGGGTTTATGCTTTCGGCGGGGTGGTTGGCGCCGGTGTGGTTGCGGCTTAACTTGAAGAACATGGAGCAGGCTGTTGAGGATGCTGAGAAAAATTTGCATCCTTTGCAAAAGCAGAATGCGGATTTGGCGGCGCGGAAGGCGACTTTGGAAGAGCAGTTACAGAAGGCGCGGCAGGAGCTGGCGGGGATTGAGACCCGCGTAACCATGGCCGAGACCGCTAAGCAGGAGGCGAGCACGCGGTTGGCGGCGGCGGAGACGGAGTTGATTACGCTGAAGCAGAGTTTGGCGACCTATGAGAAGCTTTTGAAGCCCAAGCTTGACCGTGAGCTGGTGCAGTGTGTGGACCTAAACGCGGTGGCGAAAGATGGGGCGGTGCGCTATGGCAGCGGCTTTGCCAAGGTGGTGCGGACGGCGCAGGTTCCGGCCAATTTGGTGGCTAAAGTACGGGTGCTGGTGGGGGACAATGCAGTGATGATGGAGCAGGGCAAGGGCTTGGTGGCGGAGCATGCGTTGGATGTGAATAAATCGCCGAAACTGGCGGGTGAATTGAAGTTGCCGGCGAGTGCGAGTGGGGCGACGCGGTTGTTGGACTTGAAGATTTATGATGGGAGCCAGGTGGTGGGGTATTGCTGGAAGGCGTTTTAAAATCACGGGGTGGGGTGCTTTTTCCGTTTTTCGTCATCCTGCGCTGCGCACGTACTTAGATTGTACGCTTGCGCTGCTCGGCTGCCGAAGAAACGAAAAAATCCCACCCACCCCGTGATTTTACAGAGCTATGGGTTCTCTTGACTGCTGGATATGATTGACGTATACGTTGTGCATCTAAACTTCCGCTTCCATGGTGGGGGTGGAACATCAGGAGGCCCCGCGAGGGGTTTGGCATCATGAGTGATGAGACGAAGGTGCTGCGGTTTGAGGTTGAGAATCCGCCGGAGTTTGTGAGGACTGCTTTGGCGGAGCTGTTGGTTCTTTGTATGAAAGCGGAGGTTAAGGGTTCGCTTTTGTATGGTAGTGCGATGGTGCCGACGGCTATGCCTGAGGCTGCTGTGGCTGAAGCTGATGAGGCTTTGGCGGCGCGGAAGGCGAAGCTGTTTGAGGTGCTGGATCAGCGACTCGATGCGTTACCGTGTTTGTCAAAGCAGGCTGTGAAATCACTGGCTATGGATGATCTTCATTGGCTGGGACAACTGGTTGTGATGACACAAGCAGAACTGTTGCGGAAACCGAATGTTGGTTATACTTCGGTACGGCGTTTGGTTCGGATTTTACAAATAACTTCGTCATCTTTACCAACAAGCAGGCCCATTTTTTTGGGGATGAGTGCGCAGGCCACAATGGGTTGGGTGCCACCTGATGAACGGGTTTCCAAGGCTTAGTGACCGCTAGATGACGACTTATAACGGGGGGCTTTGCGGCCCCCCGTTTGGTTTTGGTTTGGTGGGCCGACTGCGGAGAGGGGGTTTGCGTGGGCGGGGGTTTTGGGGTATGGTGCGGTTTGTTGTGTGGCTGGGGGCCGGTTTGGCCTTGAACTGGCTGAAATAAAGGAGTTTTTGGATTCATGTTGTGGTTTTTGGGTGGTAAAAAGAATGCGGTGAAGAGCAATACCAAGGGGCGTGGCGGTGAGGGGGTTTCGTTGGAGATTGTTGATCCGCGCGATGTGGATGGGCACTGCTTGATTACTGGGAATTTGCAGATACGCGGTGATGTGTATTTTAGTGGCCAATTGCGGGTGGATGGGCGGATTGATGGCAAAGTGAGCGTGTTTGAAGGCGGCAAAGGGCAGTTGGTGATTAGCAAGGGGGCGGTGATTAATGGGCCGGTGTTTGCCACCAGTGTGCTGGCCGATGGCACGGTGAATGGGCCGATGGATGTGGAAGAAAAGCTGGAGTGCCGCGCGAACGCGGTGATTCGGGGGCGGGTGCTGTATGGGAGCATCCACATTACCGATGGGGCGAAGATTGAGGCGCAATGCACCCAGCGGGTGAGCACCAGCAACTTGACGCTGGCGGCGGAAGAAAATGGCCAGCCGCAGCCGCTGCTTGCGACGCGGGATGTAACGACGAAGTTGTAGGGATTATGCCGATTTATCCCTTCAAGGAGATTCTGCCGGAAATTGCGGGGGATGCTTGGGTGGCGCCGACGGCGGTGGTGATTGGGGACACTAAAATTGGGGCGCGGAGTAATATTTGGTTTGGGGCGGTGTTGCGCGGGGATGTGCATTTTATTCGGGTGGGCAGTTTGACCAATATTCAGGACAATGCGGTGGTGCATGTGACCACGGCGAAGTTTCCGTGCATTATTGGTGACCGCGTGACGGTGGGGCATGGGGCGATTGTGCATGCTTGCACGGTGGGTGATGGTGCGTTGGTGGGGATGGGCAGTGTGGTGTTGGATGGGGCGGTGGTGGAGGCG
>RFNJ01000156.1 GCA_009927255.1 Pseudomonadota bacterium
TCAACACCCGCACCATTAACTATAAGGTGCTGGAAGAACAACCCGGCGACACCCCACCCCTGCCCTTCAGCTTCCTCAACACCCATATCAGCCAGCCGCAACTGCCCTGCCACATCACCACCACCACCCAAGCAACGCACGATGTCATCCGCGCCAACCTCCACCGCAGCCCGATGTATAGCGGCCAAATCGAAGGCACCGGCCCCCGCTACTGCCCCAGCATCGAAGACAAGGTGGTGCGCTTCGCCGAAAAGCAAGGCCACCAAATTTTCTTAGAACCGGAAGGCTACCAATCACTCGAAGTGTATCCCAACGGCATTTCCACCAGTTTGCCAATAGACGTGCAGCACCAAATCCTGCACACAATCCCCGGATTGGAGCAAGCCGAGATTCTCCGCCCCGGCTACGCGATTGAATACGATTATGTCGACCCCACCGAACTGACGCATACACTGGAAACCCGCAAAATTCCGCGCCTTTTCCTCGCCGGCCAAATCAACGGCACTACTGGCTATGAAGAAGCCGCCGCCCAAGGCTTGATGGCCGGCCTCAACGCCGCACGCAAAGCGGGCGGGAAACCCAGTTTCACACTCTCCCGCGCCGAGGCATATATCGGTGTCCTCATCGACGACCTCGTCACCCGTGGCACCACCGAACCCTACCGCATGTTCACCAGCCGCGCCGAGTACCGTTTGCTCCTGCGGGCCGACAATGCCGACCTCCGCCTCACTCCGCGTGGAACCGAAATCGGCTGCACAAGTATTAAGCGCCAAGCAGCCTTCACCAAACACCAAACCGAAGTCGCCACCCTCTTCCAGCTCGCCCAAACCACCAAGGTCACGCCCGGTAGCGATTTTGGTCACCATATCGCTACCAAAGCAGGCTCAATGTCAGCCACAATCAGCGTGTTTGAATGCCTGAAACGACCCCAAATAACACTCACGCAAGTAAAAAGTTACTTACCTCAATTTGCCAGCTTTTCCGCCACTGCGCTAGAACAACTCGATGTCGAAGCCCGCTACGACGGCTACCTCCAACGCCAACAGGCGGACGCTGAACGCCTCCACGCCGATGAAGCACTCGAGATACCCACCACCCTCAATTTTGAGGCAATCGGCGGCCTTTCCACCGAAGTCAAACAAAAGCTCGCCCACCACCGCCCCCCCACCTTGGCCGCTGCGGGGCGGATTTCCGGCATAACTCCCGCCGCCTTGCAAGCCGTCTGGCTCCACCTGCGCAAACACGCAGCAGCCCAAAATTCCAGCAATGAATAGCCACACCACCCCCACTCCCGCCCAAAAAAAACAGCTAGATAGCTACATCCAACTGTTGCGCCAATGGAACACCACCATCAACTTGGTCGCCCCCGGCACCCTCGCCGATGTGGAACAGCGCCACATCCAAGACTGCGCCCAACTCGTTCCACACGTTGCACATCTTCCCGCGCAAAAAATCCTCGATGTCGGCAGCGGCGGCGGCCTCCCCGGCCTCATTCTCGCCATCCTCGCCCCTCAGCACACCTATACATTGTCGGAGCGCGACCAACGCAAATCCGCCTTCCTTCGCACCGCCGCCCACCAACTCCAACTCACCAACGTTACCATCAGCGCTGCGGACGTAAAAACCCTTACCGAACAATACGATATCATCACCGCTCGCGCCTTCTCCAGTCTCCTCAATATCCTCCAAGATACCTCTCCGCTCCTCGCCCCAGCAGGCCATTATTTGCTGCTTAAAGGGCAGGCAATCGACGAAGAATTAAGGGCTTGTGAAACCAAGTTCCACCTGACAACCGAGCGCTGGCCAAGTATAGTTGCAGGCAATGGATGGGTCGTGCGGCTGAAGCTCAATGTTTCAGCCCCAGTTCCACGGGGAACGCCTCATCTTTAGGCAGCGGTATTCTTCTCTAGAGTGCCCCGCCGCACCAAACAAGAGAGGGGAAAATACCAACCATGACCGCCCGCATCATCGCCCTCAGCAATCAAAAAGGCGGCGTCGGTAAAACCACCACCGCCATCAATCTCGCCACCGCGCTGGCCGCCTGCAACAATCGCGTGCTGGTGGTGGATTTCGACCCCCAAGGCAACACCACCACCGGTTTCGGAATCGATAAACGCAGCCTCAACCACAGCACCTACAGCCTGCTGATGGGCGACAGCACATTAGCCGAAAGCACCGTCCCCACCCAAGTCCCCAACCTCTGGCTCGTCCCCAGCACCATTCACCTCAGCGGTGCGGAAGTCGAACTCGTCCCGATCATGGCCCGCGAAAATCGCCTGAAGGAAGCCTTGGCCGAAGCCACCCAAACCTACGACTACATCTTCATCGATTGCCCCCCTTCCCTCGGCCTGCTTACCATCAACGCCCTCGTCGCCAGCACCGACATCCTCATTCCCCTCCAGTGCGAATTCTTCGCGATGGAAGGCATCAGCCAACTCTTCAAAACATTTGAACTGGTCAAAAAGAACCTCAACCCTAAGCTGGAAGTCCTCGGCGTACTGCTCACCATGTTCGATAAACGCAACAACCTCTCGCAACAGGTGGTGAGCGACGTCCGCCAACACCTCGGCAATAAAGTATTCGATACCATCATCCCCCGCAACGTCCGCCTATCCGAAGCTCCCAGCCACGGTGCCCCCGGTCTTATCTACGATGTCAAATCCCCCGGCAGCCAAGCCTACATCCGGCTGGCAGCGGAATTAATGCAACGCTTCGCCGCCCCTGCCCTCACCTCCGCTACTCAAGGCATGCCCGAAGCCGCCTAAGTTTAACCGATAACAACACAACAACAGAAAGCCCCCGCCATGAACACCCCCACCCCGCCAGCCCAGCCAACCACCCCAACATTGGATACACCTGCCAGCCAAGCCCCAATGAATCAAGCCCCAATGAATCAAGTGCTGGCCAGCGTCAGCCTTCCCACCGCCCAACCAGCCCCAGCCGCCACGCCTGCCCGCGGTCTGTCCAAAGGCTTGGGCCGTGGCTTGGGCGCCTTGCTCGATGACACCGCCGCCGCTGCCATCGCCCCTGCCCCTACTCCGGGTCAACCTGCCACCAAGCCGGAAGCCACTCTGCCCATCAGCGCACTGGTGCCCTCCTCCGTCCAGCCGCGCCGCCAGTTCGACGACACCGCCCTGCAAGCCTTGGCCAGCAGCATCAAAGCCCAAGGGATTATCCAACCCCTGCTCGTCCGCCCCGCCAAAATGCAAGGGCAGTATGAAATCATCGGTGGCGAACGCCGCTGGCGCGCCGCCAAAATCGCCGGCCTCACCCACGTCCCCGCGATTGTCCGCGAGCTCGACGACGGCAAAGCGCTGGAAGTCGCCCTGGTTGAAAACATCCAACGCGCCGACCTCAACCCTCTAGAAGAATCGATGGGTTACCAACGCCTCGTGGAAGAATTTAACTACACTCACGAAGACATGGCCCGCGTCACCGGCAAAAGCCGCAGCCACATCACCAACCTGCTCCGTCTCTTGGCCCTGCCCGATAAAATCAAAGAATGCGTCAACAAAGGTCTGCTCAGCATGGGCCACGCCCGCGCGCTGCTAAGCCTTGGCGAAGACCCCGAACTCCAACTCCGTGCCGCCAATAAAGTAATAAAAAACCAACTCAGCGTCCGCGAAACCGAAGACTTGGTGCGCAACTTGGTGCGCCCCAACCAGCCCGCCCGTGGCCGCCGCCCGTCCGACCCCAAAATCTCGGCACTCGAACAACTGATGCAAGAGCGCGTCGGCCTCAAAGTCGCCATCCGCCAAAAAGACACCAAAGGCGGCGGCAGTGTGCGGATTTTCTTCGATAACCTCGATGAACTCTCCAGCCTCCTCAAGCGCCTCAGCAGCCAGCAGCAGCTCCTCGCCGCCGCCGCCCAAGAGCTTGCCCAACAATCAAGCAAAATTGATATCTAACGTATAGCCTCATGCCGCAGTGCGAATAGTCACACTCCC
>RFNJ01000025.1 GCA_009927255.1 Pseudomonadota bacterium
AGCTGGATCCCAGCCTTCGCTGGGATGACGGCCCAAGGGCCGTAAGGGGCTTCGCCCCTTAACCCCTTCATTCCATGCCAGAAATAATACCGCTTAACTATGTTTAATATAAATTTGGTTACCACTTGGCCAGTGGGGGGAGGCTCATCAGGATGGCTTCCACATTGCCGCCGCTTTGCAGGCCGAAGCGAGTGCCGCGATCGTACATCAGGTTAAATTCGGCATAGCGGCCGCGTTTGAGGAGCTGTTTTTCCCGGTCTTCGGGCGAAAAGGGGCTGGGGTGGCGCTTGGCAACCAGCGGCATGTAGCCATCCAAAAACGCCTTGCCAACGGCTTGGACGAAGGCGAAGGTTGGCTCGGGGTCGGTTTCGAGGTAATCGAAGAAAATGCCGCCGACACCGCGTTCTTCGTTGCGGTGGGGGAGCCAGAAGTATTCGCGGCACCATTGGCTAAATTTATCATAACTTTCAGTGCTATGCATCGTGCAGGCAGCTTGCAGCGCTTGGTGGAAGTGGGCGGTGTCTTCGGCGTAGGGGATGGCGGGAGTGAGGTCGGCCCCGCCGCCGAACCAGCCTTTGCTGGTTTCGATCCGGCGGACATTCATGTGGACGGCGGGGGTGTGCGGGTTGGCGGGATGGCACACCAAACTGACGCCGCTGGCCCAGAATTTGCCTTCGCTTTCCATCGCGCCGGGGATTTCTTTGCGGAAGGGCTCGGGGAAAGTGCCATAGACTTCGCTGAAGTTTACGCCCATTTTTTCAAATACTTGGCCACGGATGAGGGCGGTAATGCCCCCGCCTTGAAGCATTTCGTGCGGTTGCTTTTGCCATGGCGTGACGATGAAGGTGGCGGGGCTGCCTGTTGATTTTTCAGCCGCTTGGAAGGCTTCAATGATTTGATTTTGCAGGGATTTAAAGTAGGTGGCGGCTTGGGTGCGTAATGGCATGAGCTGGACTTAATTGTGAGCTTTAAACGTCAAATTTGGCGGAACGGGGGGGATTCGAACCCCCGCTACGCAGTTGGCCCGCGCCATGCAACTCAAAGTTCGGTTTAGCAAACCGCCGCCTTCAGCCACTTGGCACAGCCTAAGTTTTGGCGGAACGGGGGGGATTCGAACCCCCGATACGCAGTTGACCCGCGTATAACGGTTTAGCAAACCGCCGCCTTCAGCCACTCGGCCACCGTTCCAGCGCTGGCAGATATGCCCGCGGCGGGCGCGGCTGTCAACCCGATTTGCGTGGGCGGGTGCCTTTTGCGGTGGCGCGGCATGTTTATGATGGTGGCAGGTTGGGCACAACTGCTTGGTTGGCAAGCGCTTTTTTCGTGCAAAAATGCTTGTAGGATGAGGCGGAGCATCCCATAATAAAACTATGAAGAATCGCCAAATTGGCGCCCTGTGGAAAATTGGCCCGCTGCTTGGGCTTTGCTTGCTTTTGCTGGTGCTAGCGGTGGATGCTTTGGCCCAGCAGGGGCCAGGGGCGACGAGTGTGCAGGCGGGGCTTAAGGAATATGCGTTTCCTTACTTTGGACCGGATAAAGTGGGAGAGAATCTGATTAGGGGCAGTTATATTGCTCAGAGCTATCTGTTTGGGGGATTTTCAGGGCAGGCTGGCACCAGTGCGATTAGCATTTT
>RFNJ01000078.1 GCA_009927255.1 Pseudomonadota bacterium
GGGCTTTATACGGGGGTAGTGGGGCTAACCGTGCTTTGATGCCGAAGTTATCTGATCCGCTGGGGATTATGAGCAAGATTTCGGGGCTGGATGGGGCGGCGAAACAGGCGGCGGAAGCGGGGATAAATGCAGCGCTTACTGCGGCTGGCACTGCGGCGTTGCCTTTTGCAGGGGCCATTACCAGTGCTCTTGGGAATAAATATGGTAATTGGGCCAGAGACTTGGCTAAAAAAGGCACGGATGCTGCGGGGCTGACGGATGGGAAAAGTAAGGTTGATTCGCAGAATGGGCAGTTGGAGCAAACTAAGAAGCCAGAAGAGTTGGAGGCACTTTTAGCAGGCGAGTATGGCGAAACGATGGAGGAAAGAATAAAGCGCGAAAAAGCCCCCTATGCTAATTATGATGCAACAGATTTTACTGGATACCCTGAGAATTTAACCGATGAAGAGAACTTAAAGAGATCGAGAGAACGTATTGAAGCCGAGGAGATGGATAAGAATTATGGGCCAGTTATCCCACAAGCCACAGATGGGAAAGTTGCTGCAGATGGGAAAATTGCTGCCCAAGTTGCAGAAGATGCTAAAAATGCAAGTTCGAAGCCTGCGGGAGTTAAGCTAGAGGGGGTTGCCCCTGACGCTGTTGTTGGCACAAAAAACCAAAAAATGGGGATTAACGATAAACCCGCAGTTGTTGCGGCGACGGACACCAGAGCGGCTGGAACGACGACTGGAGCGGCGGCGCAAGTGGCGCAGCAGGCGGATAGCAATAATAATGCTGCACAGCGGACGATGAATCAGGCGGCGGCGAACCAAGAGGCTGAACGGATAGCTAGAGAGCAAAAGATGGAGACTGGGACAGTCTTCAAGCATAACGGCCAGACGTATCAGGTTGCTAAGGACGGCACTGTAAGTGTGGCGGCGATTAATCCGAATGCTCAGGCGGGGGCGGGTGGTGCCGCTGGTGGGGAGACAACTGTACAGCAGACGACGGTGCTGGCGCAGGAGCAGCGTTTGATTGACGAACTTTCGAACCTTGCCAACGTGCTGAATAAGGCTTCAACGACGGAGAAGGATTCGGTGATTGGGGCGGTAATGGGGAGACAGCAGCAAGCTGCGAATGAATTGGATGAGGCAACGGAAGCGCGGCACGCCCAACGTAAAGGGCCGGATGTGCGGATTAGCACTGGCCAAGCACTGGCAAGTGGTTTTTATGGTGGATTTGAGGCGATATTTAAGAGTGCGGGGAATATTCCAGTTATTGGCCAGATTTTGCGTGAGACTTCGAATGAGTGGTATCAGGGTGAAGCTCGCGCGCGGGCTTGGAATGCTGCGGGTGGGTATAAGGAATGGAAAGCGCTTAAGAGTGATGGCCAGCGGGGTAAAATGCTTAAGCAAGAATTGGGTGAGTTACAGCCAGGAATTGAGTACCGTGAGATGATGAGTGTGGGGGGATACCACGAAACTTACTTGCAGGGGGCGCAGGCGGCTTCGGAGAATGCGGCGCGGATACAGAGCAGCTACCGGGCACGGCAGGTTGTAGCAGATAAGAGTGCAGATTTTCAGGGCAAGCTGGTGCTGAGTGCGCAAGACCTGAAGGGCATTGGCATGGCGGATGCGATGAATAAGATTGCGTCGGTTCGCACTGAGGCGGCGATGATGCAGGGGCCGGGGTTTGATACGAAAGTGGCGACGGTTAACCCAGATGGTAGCGTAAAGTTTGATACGGTCCAAATTAAATACACACCAAGTGTTTTCCAAAACTGGGCAAGTAATGCTGCGATGAGTGGTTTAATTAAGAATATGGAAAACAACAATGTTCAGCAGATGAAAGTGATTGAGAAACAGTTCTTCCGCGATGGCAAATTTGATGCCGCACGTGCAACAGCAGGAAGCTTTAAAGCACAAGCCCAGTATATGCGCCTAGACCCTGAAGATTCTTACATAGACTCTGGTGAATTAGCGGTAAGAGAAGGGAAAATTGGTTTTATGGGTGCTAGAGGGCAGGCGCATGCTATTCGGAGGTACTTGAAAGATCAGACTCGCAATACCGATGAATATATTGAGAGTGCGATTAAAGAGGGATTGGGTGAGTTTGCGAAAGTGAACACCGAAGAATATAAGAGAGCAACGCGAGGACTTTCATCGGAGAACTTAGCAGCCTATAATCGTAAAATATTTGGTTCGGCTGCTAAAAAAGCATTATTGGATAGCGATCCCGGGAAGCTTCCGCTTGAGGCGGTTTTTGATCAGGCGTATAAATCGGCTTATTATGGCTTTGAGCAGAAATCTTTGTTGGCCGTTTTTGCCAAAGAAGCTGAGGCTGAGGTGAATGTGGGTAAGATTATTAGTTCTTCTCGTTCGGCGGCTGGTGCAAAGCTTCCGTTACCACCCAATGTTTATCAGAGACGCCGCGTGGAAAGCAAGAATGGCAGTATTCTTGATGTTGGTGCTGTGTGGGATGAATTGGTTGAGAAGATCTCTATCGCAACGGACAATGATACATTGCTTACGACTTCATTGGTACAACAATTTATGAAAGAACTAGAAGCCGAAGGTGATAAAAACGCCCTGACGAGTGAGATTCGCCAAGATAAGAATAAGCGACAAATTGTGCAAACGATGAGTGAAAATAGCTTAGCAAGACTAACTGCAGTTATTCAGCGGGGTGTGACAGATGTTGCACAGAAAGATAAAATTCTTTCTAAGTTAAATACAAAACTAAGACGTGACGTTACTGGCCGCCTTGTGGTGCAAATTGGAGAAATTGATATTGATACTGGTAATGAAGAAAAAGGCGATGGCGTTACGCCTCTTGTACCTGGAGCGAATACGCCCCCACCTGCTGGTACTTCAACGGGCGGTAGACCGGCTGGTGGTAATCCGCAGCCTTCTTTTAGGGAGAGAGCTAAGAATTTCCCGGGAGTAAACCGACCAAAAAGAACATAAAACCATCAACAAACATGAATAATAACAAATGATTTTTGCTTTTGCTTCTCGCTACGATACCCACCTTGGGGAGTTTCCTTACCTTGGGCTTGGTGAGGCTTTTTGGGGGAGGGACCCTTTTACCAGTACGAGTTTGGTGGGGGTTTCGTATAATTTGCAGATTCCGGCTGAGGGGACGCCTTGTGGGCATAATGTTATGTTGGCACCAAGTCTTATGCATATGTTGCAGGTGGATCGGCAGGTGCCGCTTTCGCCGCTGTTTGCTTTGGATTTGGCGGGGCGGGTGATTTATCTTGGCTATGGGCCGGAGCGTAAGGATGCGGGGGACTGGGAGGCTTATGCTCCCGCGCGCGATGCCAATGGGGTGATTGATGAAAATACGTATAATCCGTTTGTGCCGCTGGTGGTTTTTCCGCGCTTTTGCCGCGATGTGGCGGGAATGGATGGGGCAGAGTTGCTGGGTAAGGTGTTTTTAACGCGCTTTCGGTGCTTGGAGATGAGCCAGAGCTTTACCGGGAGCATCAGCGGGGCGGCGGAAGATGATGAGCTGATGGCAGGGACGTATATGGCGGCCAACCTTTACCCTTACAAGCTGCGGCCGGACACGTTTTATACCAATGGTTTTAAGCTGCCGCAGACCCAGATGCTTTATGCCCGTGGCCCCAACCAAGGCGCCAGCCCTAAACATGCCGAAAAGCTGGGGCAAGAGATGCTGGCGAAATGGAATGAGCGCGAGGCTGGCCAGCGCTATGAAGACTGGTTGCCGAGCCTGGGCAATGGGCAAGTTGATTTGTGGTATGAGGCTGGCTGCACGTTGATACCGACTTTTGAAGCCTGCAATGGCGTGCATGTGG
This sequence comes from Pseudomonadota bacterium, assembly GCA_009927255.1. Lineage (GTDB taxonomy): Bacteria > Pseudomonadota > Alphaproteobacteria > UBA2136 > UBA6156 > RFNJ01. The sequence goes on from RFNJ01000078.1 coordinate 3,800, forward strand.
TAAACCGTGACTTTGGGCTGGAGGATTACTGGCCCGGGCGGGCGGTGGCGGGGCTGCACACGGTGGTGGAAGTGCAGGCCAACCAAGCACCCGAGGGGACGATTTTGACCGTGCTGAGGCCCGGCTACATCACCGCCAACCGGATTGTGCCAGCGCAGGTTATTGTTTCCAGTGGTGCGGGCTACGTAAGCCCCAATGCGGCTGACCCGTTGCCGCAAATCCCGAACTTTCACCTGCCGCATTCGCGCACCATGGCCAACTGGCGGTTGAGCTGGCTGCCGACCCATCCGCAACATTTTGAAGACCCAGCGCTGTGGGGCTGGTGCCCAACGACGGGGCGGTTTTTACAGGTTTCGGGGCCGATTTGGGACCCGTTGCATTATGTTTATGGCAGCCTGACGCCAATGCTGGAGGCTTTTGAAAAGACATCGCTGGAGGCCGACAAGCCGATGCGCTATGTGCCGGTGCCGGAGGAGATGTTTAATCGGTTTTATCCGATTGTGCCGCTGGAGGGTTTTGATGCGTTTTCGGCCACGGCTTACCTGAACCGGCGGCGACAGAGCAAGCTACCGCGGAGCATGATTGTGCGCCACCCGACGGCACAGCCGACGGCGGGGATTGGCTACCACCCGATGCCGGCAGAGTTTGAGTTTGAGCTAGACCCGTTTAACTTCCCTGAATTCCATCCCCTTAACCGCGAGCATGGCCCCTGCCCTGAGGAGCTTTTGCCGCGCGTGGCGGGGATTATTACGCCCAAAGTGACCCCCACCGAACATGCGGCGGCGTGCGAGCAATTGTTTGGTGCGCCGTGGCTAACCAGCACCGAAAACTTGGTAAAACCTGATGAAAAAGAGCCACTTAGGAACTTTCCGCACTTGGCGAGGTATTTGCTGGCGGAGATGGAATTGCCGGATATTTTTAAGATTTCGCCGGTGCCGTTTCTTTCAAGCCTGGCGCCACTTTTACCTAAGCCCGCGCAGGAATGGTGGCAGAATGAAGATGGCAGCCAGCTTGATGGGCCAGCGGAACTTGGCCAGCTAGGTAGCGGAATTTATGATACTTTATGGGACTTTAGGCAGCGTGGTGTGGACTTTGTGAAGTTTCGGCACATGCTTTACCAGACCAACTTGCCACTTTACATCATTGGCTGGTGGAGCGGGGCCAACCCGGATTTGCTGCAGGAAATGACGTTGCAGTTTATGCAGGAGGATGGTTTGATTCCGAACCTTGGCAAAATGCAGCAAGCGGGGGCGGCGGATGAGGCGCAGCAGCAGAGTGCTTTGGCGCAAATACGAGAGCGGCAGGTGCAGCCGCGTAATCCCAACCGTGCGATTGCGCCAGCGGCTGCTGGCACGCCGGAAGAGGCGTTTTGAAGTGTTTGATTGGAAGACAGCCCTTTACCATCAGCCAAAGAGTACTCCTTTTCCCGCGGTTTAGCGCTTTTGCACTGGAGTTCAGTCCGCATGTATGTACCATTCTACTTTTGGATATATACCAGATGGTACATAATAATGTACCATTTTGACTGGCTGGGGGTGGAATATAGAGTATGTTGATGGACATATATCCATCGAAAAGATATTGTTTTATATATGTAAAGTGGATTGCTATGGATTGGGGCGGAATAAGAAGTGGCAGGGGAGACAGGACTCGAACCTGCAACCAGCGGTTTTGGAGACCGCTACTCTACCAATTGAGCCACTCCCCTACGGCTGGGGTTATGCCACGGCAGCGGGCTGGTTTCAAGGGGCTAGTGGCAGTAACAAAAAACCGCCCGTGGGATGAACCCACGGGCAGCGACCGACTCCTGTGCGCCAGTTAGGCGAGCAGGGCGGTCAGGATGGCGAGGATTTCCTTACGCCTTGCGGCTTCGGGAAATTCTTTTTTCAGGTCGTCTGCCAAGTCGAGCAGCTTCGCCCTGTCCTCCTTGCTCATTTCGAGCAGGATTGAGAGGTTGGCTGCGGCCGCTGAAGATGGTGAAGCCACCTCCTGCGGGTTGTCACTGGCATACTTCCTGAGCGCGGGGAGTCCCAGCAGTTCAGCCAGTTCTCCCCACTGTTTCGCCGTGAGCGTAAGCGGCCCGCTATCACGTTGCGCCTTGACGGCGATGTGATAACTGAGGCTCAGCCTTCGGCTTATCGCCTTGGCTGTTATCTTACGCTCCCGGGCCCTCGCCCAAATAGAGTTCCATTCGTTCTGACTCATGTCAGTTCTCCTCTTGCAAACGGGATGACCCCCGCGGGAGAGGGGTCGATGGAACCGCACATATAATTATGGGGTGGGGGCGGCGGATTTGCGAGTGGGGGGGGTTTTGTATTGGCCGGGGATGGCTTATAGCTGGGTTTATGAGGATTAAATGGCTGGTGCAATATGACGGGCGGGGGCTGCATGGCTGGCAGCACCAGCGCGAGCATGGGGTGGCGCTGCCGACAGTTCAGGGCTTATTGGCTGGTGCTTTGGGGCAGATGCTGGGGGGGATGGAGATTGCGCCGGATAGCCTGGTGCCCGCCGGACGCACCGATGCTGGCGTGCATGCCTGGGGGCAGGTGGTGCATGTGGATGTGCCCAAAGAACTGCCGCTGATGAAGTTTGTGGATGGGATGAATCGGTTTTTGCCGCCGAGTGTGCGGGTGATTCGGGCGGCGCGGGTGGCCGATGATTTTCATGCCCGCTTTGATGCGGTGGCGCGGCGTTATGTGTATTTGCTGAGTGACCGCCGCCAACTACGGCCCGACTTGGTGGGGCGCGTGGGGCACTTTAGCCGCCCGCTGGATGATGTGGCGATGGCGGCTGCTTTGGCAAAAATGGGCTTAGGCGAAATGGATTGCAGCGGGTTGCGCGATGCGGAGTGCCAAGGGCGGCACCCGTTTTGTGAGATTATAGAGCACCAGGTGGGGCGCGATGGCGAGGGGGTAATTCGGCTAGAGATTGAGGCCAACCGCTTTTTGCACCACATGGTGCGCACGCTGGTGGGCACGTTGGTGTTGGTGGGCGATGGCAAACAGCCGGTAGATTTTTTAGCGCAGGTACTAGCTAACCGTGACCGCCGCTTGGCGGGGGCGAATTTTAGCCCAGATGGGCTTTACTTGGCGGCGGTGCGGTATAAGCCGCATAGAGAGATAGAGGTGGCGGGAAGTAAAGAGTGTTAGGCCGTGAAGTGTAATCACTATAAAAAGCCAAAGCGCTGGCTTTTGGCCAGCGCTTCAACGTAGAGAACCCAGATACTAGGCGACTTTACGCTGTTTTTGGCCCAAGCCTGTGCCTTCAATGACAGTCAGCTGGGCCTTGCTAGGTTTCGCCTTTTTAGCAGGCTTTTTAGCAACTTTTTTCTTAGGAGCAGCCTTCTTCTTGGCTGGTGCCTTTTTAACGGCCTTTTTAACGGCCTTTTTCTTAGCGACCATGTCTTTAGTCCTTGTTTCATTGTTGGAGGAGGTGGTGCTCACCGCGGCAGAGTCGTCTTTCGACTTCTCCGCGCTGGAACGGCCGCGCCAGGCGAGACCGATTTTTGCCGCAATACTCCGCACCAAGTTGGTAATTTCCACTTGGGCGGGGTTGGCAAATCCGTCAAGCACGGTGAGACCACTTTCCATGCTGGCGGCAAACAGGACGCGGTTGCCGAGTTCGACTTCGGCGACCGGAATATCAAGAGTTTGTAATTTTTGGCGGACTTCTTCGGTAATGTTGGCGCGGTGCACCACACGGTTCATCACCACCATGCATTGGCGGCTTTCGCCGGCGATGGTGTTAAAAGTTTCCTTCACCGCCCAGACATCGGCGGGAGAGGGTTGGATGGGCACAAGCACAAGGTCGGCAGCGCGGACGCTGACTTTGATATCCATTTCGGCATGTGGAGGAGTGTCGATAATAATCACATCATTCGCTTCGCGGGCCATGGAAAGATCACGCGTGAGGCGCCAGCCGCTGGTGGCGACCAGGCCGATATCCGGGCTTTTGCGCTGGGCGTGCCAGTGGGTGCAGGTGCCTTGGGGGTCGGTATCGAACAGCATGGTGGAGTAGCCTTGCTGGGCAAATGCCACAGCCAAATGCGCTGCAAGTGTTGATTTACCAACTCCGCCTTTTTGTTGAGCGACGGTGATGACGACTGCAGGCATGTAGTAACTCCTTTTGTTTAATGTGATGTTACACGCTGAGAATGATTGGTGAAGATGGTGTGGTGAATTCTGCTGCAATGGTGGTGATGCGGTGTGACATTTTTACGATGTTT
>RFNJ01000071.1 GCA_009927255.1 Pseudomonadota bacterium
GATGTAGCCTGCGCCGCCGGTAACGAGGATGGTGGGTTGGCTGTTTGGCATTAGTAGGCTCCGCTGCGGTTGAGGACGATGCGCACGGTTTCGAACAGGATAACCACATCATGCCAGCAGCTGCGGTGGTTGGCATACCAGGTATCGAGGTAGACGCGGTATTCGTAGCTGGTGTCGTTCCGCCCGCTGACTTGCCAGAGGCCGGTGATGCCAGGTTTGACGCTGAGGTAGGCGGCGAGGTTTTCGCCGTAGTATTTGGTTTCGTCCGGTACAATTGGGCGGGGGCCGACGAGGGACATATCGCCACGGAAGACGTTGAAGATTTGGGGGATTTCATCGAGGCTGGTGGCGCGGATGAATTTGCCGATGGGGGTGATGCGGGGGTCGTTCTTCAGCTTGAAATCGCGTTCCCATTCGGCTTTGGCGGCGGGGTTTTCGGCGAGGAGTTTTTTCAGCACTTGTTCGGCGTTCGGCACCATGCTGGTGAACTTGTAGCAGGTGAATTTGCGGCCCCCCTGCCCGACCCGCTTGTGGCCGAAAAAGACTTTGGACTGCGGGCTTTGCCACTTGATGAGCAGGGCGATGGTGAGGAACAGCGGGCTAAGTGCCAACAAACCGCAGAAGCTGGCGGTGGCGTCGAAGGCGCGTTTGAGGGCTACATCGACAGGATTGGCGTTGTTTTGGGTGGGGTGGAACAGCACAATATTGTGGCCGAAGAAGTAGCGTGGAGGGGAGTTATAGAGGCTGACGCTGAGCATGGGCGGCACCAATGCGAAGTTGAGGCCGGATTCCTTGAGTTGGGAGAGGAGATGGTTGAGGTGGGTGCCGCTGGTTTCATCGGGAGCCAAAATAACATAGAGCCCTTTTTTACTGCCGCTGGCTTGGGTGATGGCGGATTGGGCGGCGGTGAGGCCGTAGAGGATTTCGGCCTTTTTGTAGCGTGGGGGGAGTTTTTCGGGGCTAAGGGTGCTCTCCGCCAGCAGCACAATTTTGCTGAGGCGGTAGTCGGCGAAGAGGTCGGAGTGCAAAGCAAACGCGGTTTCCAGCGCGTTATTGGCGCCGCCGATGATGAGGGTGGGAACTTGCCAGCGGCCGAGTTTTTTAAGCACCGCGCGCACCGCCAGCCGTGCGATGAGCAGCAGCGGAATGGCCATGAGCCACGTGCTGCCCACCCACAGGCGCGAGAGTGGGAACTTGAGAATAAAGTGGAAGAAGCCTTGCACCAGCATGGCGGCCACGCAGGCGAGCACCACTTGGCGAACTTGGTGCCACCAGGGCAGGCGCTCGGTATAGTGACCGCGGCCATAGAGTGCGAGCATGACGGCCAGCGAAAAGAGGGCGAACATCAGGGCGTGGCCGGTGACGTGGGGGGAGGTGAGGGTGAGGTAGGGAACGCCTCGCGCCAGTTGGCTGACCGCGCTGGCGATACCGAAACCGAGGGCAAATGCGGCGGCCAGCGCCATGGCATCGGCCAGAAGCTTTAATAGAACGGTGGCGGCGTGGGGGCGCATGGGGGCGTTATGGGGTATAAAGGGTTTGTTTTGCAAGAGTCTTTTTCGCATCGTGAAAAAGCACTTGCGCGGGGGCGTGGGCTTGCGTATAAGCCCAAGTGCCTGGCTGCGTCCTGTTCGTCTAGCGGTTAGGACGTCACCCTTTCACGGTGAAAACAGGGGTTCGATTCCCCTACGGGACGCCATTCTGAAGTCGGAAATCAGATATCAGAAATCTGGGACAGTTGCTTGTATGCTGTGTTTTTGATTGATATTTGGCTTTGCTTACATCATATATGCAACATGGATGTGAACTTGGGCGGATTGCTAAAGCAGATTTTGCAGGAAAAGGGCCTGAGTGTGACCGGTGCGGCGCAGCTGGCGGGGATTAGTGCTTCGAACCTCAGCCGGATTTTGAATGGGCAGGTGAACCCTGCGTTTACCACGGTTTTGGAGATTGTGCGGGCTTTGGGGATTCCGCCTGAGCAGATGATGGTGCGGTTGCTGCCGGAAACGCCGCAGGCGGCGGCCAGCGTGCCTGCAATGCAGGTGGTGTTGGGGTTGGAGAATACGGAGCTTTCGGCCCGTGCAGCGGGGGATTTGCTGCTGCAAGCGGCGCAAGGTGGGCCAGCGGGCTGGGCGGGGCGCTATATGGCGGCGGATGTGCCAGCGGTGCGGCTGGTGGACAGCCAGCAAGTGGGCACGCGGCGGCTGGAGGTGGTGGTGGCTTTCCCGCACACCTTGCTGGAGGCAGGCAGCATTGCGAGTTTGCTAAGCGTGGCCAGCAGTGCTTTGGCGGGCACTGGGGCGCGGCTGCTGGATGTGGCAGTGCCGGAGATTTTGCTGCGCACCTTTAGCGGCCCAATGCTGGGGCTGCGCACCGTGCAAGACCGCTTTAACAAGCATGGGCGGCCTTTGCTGGCATGCACCATTCGGCCCATGCAGGGCTTAAGTGCGCGGATGTATGGGCGGGCGGTGTATGAGGCCTTGATGGGCGGCATGGATTTTACCGCTGACCCGACGTTGCTGCACAGTGTGGCGGGCAATAATTGGCGTGAGCGCTACCATTTTGCTGCCGAAGCCGCCGCTGCCGCCAGCCGCGACAGCAACGAGCGCAAGAACCACATGGTGAACATTACCGCCGCCACGGTGGAAGAAATGGAAGAACGAATTGAGTTTGCGCGGGATTATGAGATGGATACCGCGCTGGTGGACACCGCAGCGATTGGCTGGAGCGCGCTGCAAAGTGTGGCGAAGCTGTGCGGTCAGCAGGGATTGGCGCTGTGTGCGATGGGAAATAGGGCCTTGGCAGGCGATGTTTTGCCTGAGCAACTGCATGCCAAGCTGCTGCGGTTGGCGGGGGCGGATGTAGTGAGCACGGGTAGCCCGCTGCGCGGGAATGTGAGCAATCGCAGATACATGGCGGGGGTTTTTAATACGCTGCGTGAAGATGCTTGGGAGGCCAACCGCGAACAGGGGCACTATGTGGCGCAGCAGATGGCGGCGCATGCGGCGGTGTTTCCGGCGGTGGGCGGGGGGCATAATCCGTGGCATTTTCCCCGCTTGCTGGATGCGGTGGGACAGCAGATGATTGTGCAGTGTGGCGGGGCGGCGGCAGGGCATCCGGCCAGCTTACAGGCGGGCGCCCATGCCTGCCGCGTGGCAATGGAAGCGCTGGTGCAGGCGCGCAATGAAGGGCAGAACCTGACGGTGGACGGGCGCAACATTTTGCTGCGGGCGAGCAAATATAGCCCGGAATTGAAGCAGGCGCTGGATAGCTTTCAGGACGGCAGCTTACTGTTTGGGGTGGTTTATGGCCAAGCGGCAGCGCGGCCGACGGAGGCGAGTGTGGTGGCAAGTGGGGTGAATCCTAGCCCGCCGATTATCCCGCCGAGCGTTGTTACTCCGTTTAAACGGCCAGAGGCTCCCTCGCCTTCTGCGCCAGAGCCGACGCATGAGGACTGATGACGATGCGCTTTGAGACGTTCTCCTTTTTGCCGCCGCTGAGCCCAACGCAGATTGAGGCGCAGGCGGCTTATTTGCTGAAGCAGGGCTTGATTGCGGCGATTGAGCATGCGGAAAACCCCAGCCATGCGGATATTTACTGGCGGCAGTGGCCGATTGTTCCAGCCAAAATTAACAGTGCGACCAATCAGCCGGAACCGTTGAGCGCCAGCCACTTGCTGAACCAACTGGAGGCGTGTGCGCGGCGGCACCCTTATGCGTTTATTCGGTTGTGTGGGTATTGCCCCAAGAGCCGCTTGGTGCAGATGTGTTTTGTGGCACGGACGCCGCAGGAGGGGCAGTAGACACTGTGAACTTAAAATGTTGGTGAGCAATTTGAAATTTTTTATTGCAACCATACCTAAATCCACCCCAACCCCTCCCCAAGCCACCCCATAAAAAGCCTCCTAACCCCGCCACCATTCCCAAACCCACCCCAAATAAATACCAAAAAAATACCAAATCAACTCATCTTAAAGCAACCCATCCCCCCACTTTTCGGCTTGACACCCCCCCCATTTGCCGCCATATAGCCCCTTAAATTGCATAGTTAGGAGAAAATATTATGACTCACGGCGTTTCACACCGTCACTTTGGCCGCGACACCACTGCGCGCAAGGCGCTTTTGCGCGGCTTGGCAATGAACTTGATTGAGTTTGGCCAAATTGAAACCACCCTACCCAAAGCCAAAGATTTGCGCCGCGTGATTGAACCACTCATCACCAAAGCCCGCACCAACAGCGTGGCAAGCCGCCGCCTGCTGGCCCAAAGCGTCACCAACCCAGTGCTGCTCAAAAAGCTGGTGGAAGAAATTGCTCCACGCTTTCAAGGTGTTAAAGGTGGTTACACCCGCGTGATTAAAGCTGGCTTCCGCCAAGGCGACGCCGCCCCAATGGCGATTATCGAACTGACCAAGTAATACTTTCGTTACCCCAAGTAAAAACCCCGCCGCAGCGGGGTTTTTGCTTGGCGCAGCAACTACTTAGCTGCTGGTGCCGGCGCAGCCGCAGCGGCTGGTTCGGCGTAAGTAATGGTGGCACCCTTGCGCAGTTCACCAAGGTAACGTTGCAGCACTTGCTCAGTCATTTCCTGGCGCAATTGCGGCTCAATTTGCTCAAACGGCGGCACATACTTGTCGTTGCGGTCTTCTACCAAAACCACATGCCAACCAAATTGGGTTTTCACGGGCGTCGTGGCCACAGTGCCAATCGGGGTGGCAAAAGCCACGCTGGCAAACTCCGGAATCATCGCTTCGCGGCGGAACCAGCCCAAATCGCCACCTTGCTGGGCGCTGGGGCCTTTGCTCTTTGTTTTGGCCAAATCGCTAAAGTTTTGCGGGGTTGCCACTTGCATAATCGCACGAGCTTCAGCTTCAGTTGGCACCAAAATGTGCTTAGCCTTTACTGCTGGGAAAGCACGCTGCAATTTGCTGGCTTCATAGGCTTCGCGCAGTTTTTCAACCGTAACCGCCTCATTCACCTTCTTATTAATCACAGCATTGGCCTGCATTTGCAGCTCAACTTGTTCCAATTGCTTTTTATATTCAGCATCTTGCGTAACCTTCAAGCGCTTAGCTTCTTGGGCAACCAGTTCTTGGTCAATCAAGCGATCCAGCAGTTGGCGGCGTACGTCGGCTTCACGGCCTTGCAGTAATTCGGCTGGGATTTGCGCCAGTTGTTCACCCACGCGGCTTTCCTTAATCGGAGTGCCGTTCACCGTCGCCAAAGTAGCGCCAGTGCCAGCGTCTTCGCCACCGCAGGCAACCAGCAGCACAGCGGCCGAAACCATCATCATTTTACCAAAAACACGATTGATCATATCATCTATCCTCTTGTTATTCCTCAAAAAGCGAACAAGGGCTTGACAAATCCCCGCTCCCGTAGCCATAACCATGCCGTTGCTGATGCAACTTTGCAAGCCCCCATCCATCAAATCCCATGAACATTGCCCGCCCTTTACGCAAAACTCGCACCATCGCACTGGGTGGTCTTGACCATTCCCCCCACAAGGCCCACGCTTAATCAAAACCATGCAAAAAATTAAAGCCCTGCTCGAGCATCGTTTATTCGTCTCGGTGGCCCTTACCGAAACCGGTGGTGTGCATAGCCTGCGTTTCCGCAGCGTTTGGCTGGTGGCAGTGGTGGTGTTTGCGCTTTCCGGCTGGCTGGGGATGATTTTGGCGGGTGACCTTGCTGGTGCCCGCCTCAAAGCCGCAATTACCGGTGATACCGAAACCAAATACTACATTGATATGATTGCAGAATTACGCGCCCAGCGCGATGCCGAACGCGAGCAAATGCGCACCATTGCCCAGCAGTTGGGGGTTTTGCAGGCGCGCCTGGATCGATTCGACGCCCTTGGTAATAAGTTGAAGGCCGAAGGCACGCTGTTAACCGAAGCACCTGAAAATGATAATAAGGGTGGCCCCGAAATTGCCCTGCCGCGCACTCTGCCAACACTTGAGGATATCCGCCAGCAGGTGGCTGCAACCTCCGATAAAGCCGATTTTGCCGAAGCAGCCCTAGAAACCTCGCTGGCCATGGCCATCCGCAGCAGCTTGGGCACCGTTACTGGCGGCGCGATACCCTATTTGTGGCCGCTGATGAGCGAGCGCGGCCGCCCAACCTCCAGCTTTGGCTGGCGGAGCGACCCCCTGCACGGTGGCCGTGCCTGGCACGCCGGTATGGACTTGGCCGATGCAATTGGCGCACCCGTAGTGGCAGCAGCCGATGGCGTGGTGGCTTATGCTGGCTGGCGGATGGGCTACGGTAATCTGGTTGAAATTAAACATCAAAACGGCTTTTCCACCCGCTATGGCCACTTGCACCGCGCCACGGTGAAGGAAGGCCAACGGGTGAATGCGGGAGATTTGGTAGCTTTGCTGGGCAACAGTGGCCGCAGCACCGGCCCGCACTTGCACTTTGAAGTGAGAAAAGAAAACAATGCCCTCAACCCCTATCCATTCGTAAAAGATACCCGCGCAGAAGTGATGCAGCAGGCGCGCAGTGGCCGTGGGCAGGAATTGCTCAGCCAGTGGAAAAACAGCGGCAAAAACGCGCGCCGCTAGAGCTTCAGTTAAGCCATTATTAAGCACAAGTGTCTAAAAGCGCTGCCGTAGGCAGCATTTTCCCTTGGCCCGCTGGCTTTTTTTGGCTAAGGTGCGGCCCATGCTCAACATCTTTAAAAACACCGCTACGCTGCTGTTTGGCTCGCCATCCAGCCGATTTTTGAAAAAACACCAGCACTTTGTGCCACTTATTAATGCGCAAGAAGCAGCGATGCAGGAGAAATCTGATGCGCAGCTGCTGGCCCTTACTGGCAATTTCCGCCAGCGCTTGGCCAATGGCGAAACGCTGGATGCGCTGATTCCCGAAGCTTTTGCCGCTGTGCGCGAAGCCGCCCGCCGCGCCCTTGGCCTGCGCGCGTTTGACGTTCAGCTGTTGGGCGGCCTCGCCCTCCATCGCGGCAACATTGCCGAAATGAAAACCGGCGAAGGCAAAACGCTGGTGGCCACCTTTGCAGCCTACCTGAACGCACTGGGCGGCCAAGGCGTGCACGTGGTCACGGTGAACGACTATTTGGCCAAGCGCGACGCCGCCTGGATGGGCCAAGTCTACGCCAAACTGGGCCTCACCACCGCCGCGATTTTCCATGGACAAGACGGCACCGAGCGCAAAAATGCTTATTTAGCTGATGTGACTTACGCCACCAACAACGAACTCGGCTTTGATTATCTGCGCGACCACATGGTGCTCAGCCCCCAGCAACTGGTGCAACGCCCGCTGAATTTTGCGATTGTGGACGAGGTGGATAGTATTTTGATTGATGAAGCGCGCACGCCGCTGATTATTAGCGGCCCATCGGACGACAAAACCGAGCTTTACCAAAGCATTAATGCGCTGGTGCCAAGCTTGGTGGAGAACGATGATTATGACATTGATGCCAAACAACGCACCACCCACCTGACCGAAGCGGGCACTGACAAAGCCGAGGCATTCCTGAAGCAGCAGGGCCTGCTGCCGAATGATGGCAACCTTTATGATGTGCATAACATTGCGCTGGTGCACCACGTCAACCAAGCCCTGCGCGCCCACGTGCTATTCAAAAAGGATGTGGAGTATATTGTGAAGGGCGGCGCCAACGGAGGTGAGGTTGTGCTGATTGATGAATTTACGGGGCGGATGATGCCGGGGCGGAGACTCTCCGAAGGCCTCCACCAAGCGATTGAAGCCAAAGAAGGCGTAGAAATTAAGCAAGAAAACCAAACGCTTGCCAGCATTACTTTCCAAAACTACTTCCGCCTTTATCCCAAACTGGCGGGGATGACCGGTACGGCTGAAACTGAAGCTGAGGAATTTGAGGATATTTATAATTTGCCGGTGATTGTGATTCCTACCAACCTGCCGGTGGCGCGGAAGGATGCGGCGGACATTATTTATCCCGCCCGTACTGGCAAATTGCGCGCGATTGCTGCCGACATCGCCGATTGCCACAAGCGCGGCCAGCCCGTGCTGGTTGGCACCGTCACCATTGAGCGCTCGGAGGAGCTTTCTGAACTGCTGAAAAAGCAAGGCATTCCCCACCAAGTGCTGAATGCCCGCTACCATGAGCAAGAGGCGCAAATCATCGCCCAAGCAGGCCGCAAAGGCGCTGTCACCATCGCCACCAACATGGCCGGCCGCGGCACCGATATTAAACTGGGCGGTAACCTTGAATTGCTGCTGGCCGAAGCCACCAGCCCCGCCGACGCCGAGCGCATCCGCGCCCAGCACGCGCTGGAGCACCAGCAAGTGATGCAAGCAGGCGGCCTTAAAGTGATTGGCACCGAGCGCCACGAAAGCCGCCGGATTGATAACCAATTGCGCGGCCGCAGTGGCCGCCAAGGCGATACCGGCGCCAGCGTATTTTATCTTTCGATGCAAGACGACCTGCTCAAGCGCTTCGTGCCGAATATCGATGCCCTGATGCAGCGCCTGAATGTGCCGGAAGACGAAGCCGTGCAAATGGGTCTGGTCAGCAAAAGCATCGAAAACGCCCAAAATAAAATCGAAGCCCTGAACTTCGACCTCCGCAAAAATATCCTCAAATACGATGAAGTGCTCAACGACCAACGCAAGGTGATTTACGACCAGCGCACTGAGATTTTGAACAGCGCTAGCCTGAGCGATGTGATGGAAGCCTACCGCCACGACGTGCTGGAAAGCCTGCTGCTGCAAGCCTTCCCACCTGAAAGCATGCCCGAGCAATGGCAGCCTGAGTTGCTGAAAAACGGCTTGCAACAGTGCTTTAACCTCACGCTGCCAATTGATGAATGGCTGCAACAAACCGATGTCAGCATCGATGGCATCCGCGAAAAATGCCAACAAGCCATCACCGCCGCATGGCAGCAAACCGCTGGCCAATTCCCGCCTGAAGCCTTGGTAAGTATCGAACGTTCGGTGTTGCTGCAAACGCTGGATAAACAGTGGCGCCAGCACTTGCAGGCGCTGGATTTCCTCCGCCGTGGCATTGGTCTGCGTGGCTATGCGCAAAAAGACCCGCTGAATGAATATGCCCGCGAAAGCTACCATTTGTTTGAAGATCTGCTGGCGCAAACCAAGCGGGATACGGTGAGCATGCTGAGCCGCGTGCGCCTGGTGGCTGATGAAGCGCCTGCCGTGCCGCCAGCTGCTCAGCTGACCGCCCAGCAGAAATCGGCTGCCGGAGTTAGCCCTGCCGACTTTGGCATTACCAACTGGGATGAGCTAAACCCGCTGGATAGCCGTATCCCCCGCCTCGCGCCTTGCCCATGTGGGAGTGGAAAATCTTTTAAAAACTGCCACGGTCGCCAGACCGCAGGTCTGGCGACCCACCGAAGCTCACCGGCGAAGCCGGGGAGCGTAGGTGGGGTTAGTAAAATTAAAAAAGCCTCCTAAATGTTCCCAAAACCCTACTACGTCTATTTCTTGATATCTCTCCAAACAACAGGGCGTAACTATATTGGTGTCACACAACAAAATCCTGCTGAAAGGTTGGAAAATCATAACAGCAAGTGCAACGCCAGCACCCGTGAACACGCACCGTGGAAGTTATTAACCTATATGGTCTTTCCAACCTCCGAAGCCGCGTATCAATTTGAAAAATATCTCCACACCGGTTCAGGCCGCGCGTGGGCTAACAAGCATATTTTTAAGCAAATACAAAACTAAGCATAAGGATATTGCCATGCCCGTCCGCGTCCGCCTTGCCCCCAGCCCCACCGGAGACCCGCACATTGGCCTTGCCTATACTGGCTTGGTGAATGAAGCGCTCATTGCCCAAGGTGGCGGCGGCCAACTGGTGCTGCGGATTGAAGACACCGACCAAACGCGCAGCACGCGGGCATCGGAAGAAAATATCTACAGCAGCCTGCGTTGGCTGGGCTTTCAGTGGCACGAAGGGCCGGATGTGGGCGGCCCGCACGGGCCATACCGGCAAACTGAACGGCGCGAAATTTATCATAAATATGCTGCGCAATTGGTTGAGAAAGGCCATGCCTTTACCTGTTTTTGCACCCCGCAGCGGCTGGAAACCATGCGCACGCTGCAACGCAAAACCGGCAAGAAGCCGATGTATGATGGCCATTGCCTGAACCTAAAGGCCGAAGATATTGCTGCGCGCAAAGCGGCGGGTGAACCGCATGTGCTGCGGATGAAAATCCCCACCAGCGGTATGTGCACCTTCACCGATGGTATTTACGGCGAAGTCAGCATTCCGTGGGCCGATGTGGACATGCAGGTGATTATGAAGGCCGATGGCCTGCCCACCTACCACTTGGCGGTGGTGGTGGATGACCACCTGATGGGCATCACCCACATTGTGCGCGGCGAAGAATGGCTGCCCAGCACGCCCAAACATCTCAAACTCTATGAATATTTCGGCTGGCAAATGCCCCCCATCATGCACCTGCCGGTGCTGCGCAACCTAGATAGAACCAAGCTTTCCAAGCGCAAAAACCATACCTCCATCCGCTGGTTTCAGGGGCAGGGCTATTTGCCGCAAGCCATCATCAACTTCCTTGGCCAGTCCTTCGTGCGCACGGCGGAAGGCGAAGAGGAAATTATGACGCGCGAAAATTTCCATCAACGCTTCACGCCCGATGTCGTCAGCAAAGCTGGCGCGGTGTTTGATCTTGGCAAGCTCGAGTGGTTTAACGGCCGTTGGCTGCGCGAAAAGCTGAGCGAAGATGATTACTTGGCCCATGTGCAGCGCTGGGCAGCCGAGCGCAATCGTCTTAAACAAGGCCTGCTACTGGCCCGCAGCCGCATTACTAAATTCTCCGACCTCCCGCAGTGGGTTGGCCCGCTGTTCAGCGGCAGTTTGGCGCTAACGGCTGCCGACTTTGCCCACCTGAAAACCACACCGGCACAAACCGCTAGCATTCTGCAAGCGGCGCTGCACGTGGTGGAAAAACAGCAAGCTTTTACCGCCGCCACGCTGTGGGATGATTTGAAAGCGCTGGAAACCACGTTAGGAATCAAAGCGCGCCTCATCACTGCGCCACTGTTTGTGGCGATTGGTGGCAAAGCGCAGGGCCTGCCACTCACCGAAAGCATGGAATTGCTGGGTAGCGCGCTGTGCCGCGATAGATTGAAGCAAGCCCTCGCGCTGTTCAGCACGCCCGAAGAGCCAACCGAAACCGCGACGCCCGATGCCGAAGAATAGCGCCATCCGCAGCTTCTATTTCCTCCGCCACGGTGAAACCGATTGGAACGTGGAAGGCCGCAGCCAAGGCCAACTGCCCGGCATTGCACTGAATGAATTGGGCCGCCAGCAAGCCGAAAATGCCGCTAAAATCCTGCACAACATTGCCTTCACGCACATCGTCAGCAGCCCGCTGCAACGTGCGATGGAAACCACCCATATCATCAACACCCGTAACCTACCCGTCACCACCCACGCCGGTTTTATGGAGCGCAACAGCGGTAGCTGGCAAGGCAAAATCAAGGCGGAAATCTACGCCATGCACGGTCGCACCCCACCCGCAGGCCCGCTGCATGGGCCGTATGATATTCCACTCCCCGAAGACGCCGAAACCTACCCGCAAATGGATGCCCGCGTTGAACAAGCGCTGCACGAAACGTTTGCCAATGTGGCTGGCACGTTTCTCATCGTCGCCCATGGCGGCGTGTTTTTCTCGCTCAACAAAATCCTCCGCGGCCAAACCATGCAATCCAAAAACGCGGTGCCCTACCACTTTCACCACACCGCTGGCGGCTGGCAATTGAACGAGATAGTTTAAGCCCATGGCGCTGCACCTCACCAACACACTCACTCGCAAAAAAGAGCTTTTTACCCCGCAAAACGCGCAAAACGTTACGTTCTACACTTGCGGAATTACACCGTATGATTATGCCCACATTGGCAATTTGCGGGTGATGGTGGTGTTTGATGTGTTGTTCCGCTTGCTGCGCCAAACCTATGGTGAGAGCCACGTTACCTATATTCGCAACTTTACCGACATTGATGATAAAATCATTCAGCGTGCCCACGAAATGAATCAGCCGCCGACTGATGTTGCCGAGAAATATATTAAAGTTTTCCACCAAAATATGCAGGCGATGAACTGCCTAGACCCCACCCACGAACCGCGCGTCAGCACCAGCATGCAGGAAATTGTGGAGATGGTGGATGCGCTGGTTGCCAGCGGCTATGCCTATGTGGCCGCCAGCGGCGACGTGATATATCGCACCAACCGCTTCCCCACCTTTGGCCAATTGGTGAACCGCAAGCTGGCCGAGCAGCAAAGCGGCGCGCGGGTAGAGGTGGATAGCGAGAAAGAATCGGCGCACGATTTTGTGCTGTGGAAGGCCAATGCAAAATCGGCCACCAAAATGGAGCAAGCGTTTATTCCTGCCAAGTATGGCGCGAAACATTTCTCTGCCGCAGGCCGCCCTGGTTGGCACATTGAGTGCTCTGCGATGAGCAAGCAACTGGCTGGCGCAACGCTGGATATTCATGCGGGTGGCGAAGATTTGCAGTTCCCCCACCACAGCTGCGAAATTGCGCAAAGCGAGGCCCTAAGCCACAAACCGCTGGCCAACTATTGGCTGCACAACAGCTTTATTACGGTGGGCGGGCAAAAAATGTCCAAGTCGCTCGGCAACTTCACCACCATTCCGCAAGCGCTGGAGCAATTTCCGCCGATGGCCCTGCGCTACTGGCTGCTACAAACCCACTACCGCAAGCCGGTGGATTTCTCCCCCGATGCAGTAAAAGCCGCCGCCAAACCCGCCGCCCGCCTGCAAAAAGCGATTGCTGCTGCCCAAGCGATGGCAACAGCAAAAGGTACGCCAACCGAAGCATTTATTGCGGCACTGAACGACGATCTCAACACCAGCAAAGCGCTGGCTGAACTGAATAAAGCGGCCGCCGAGCTTAGCGCAGAATCGGCAGCAGAGTTCCTCGCAATGGCCGATGTTCTCGGCATCAACGCCACCTAACATGCAACTCCCCGAAGTCCTCGAAACCCTCCACCTGCTGCCTAATTGGGAGGAGCGCTACACATTTTTGATAGAGCTTGCGCGTCAGCTTCCGCCCATGCCCGCTGCCGATAAAACTGCGCAGAATTTGGTGAAAGGCTGCACCAGCCAAGTGTGGCTTACGCACAGTTGGCAAGGCGAAAAGCTTCATCTTCATCTCGATTCCGATGCCCTGATTGTGAAGGGGCTGCTTGCGGTTATCTACCTTGCTTACCAAGGTAAAACCAAAGCTGAAGTGCAAACCACCAACCTCACTACTCTATTAAATAACACCCAACTTCTCCAACACCTCTCCCCCAACCGCCGCAACGGCCTCACCAGCGTCAACGCGCATATTCAGGCATTAGCGGCCTAACCCCGCACCCAACCCCCATCCGCCGCCCGACTAGCATGCCCATCCAATTCCAGCTCAATCAACACACCATTTAGCGCCGCTTCATCCACACCACTCATCCGCACCAGTGTGTCAAAGCTGACTGAAACCGCGCCCAGCAAGCCAAAAACTTTCTGCCGCAAACTTGGCTCAATGCCATCTATCTCGCCTTCGTCACCCGCGAACACATCATCCGCTTCATCGGCATTGGCAAATAAATCTGGCTGGATTTTTTGTTGCTGCACACGCGGCACAAAAGGGGCGGGTTTGGCCGGCAAGTGGGCCAAAATATCCGCTGCACTTTCCACCAAATGCGCGCCGTTTTTCAGCAGCCAATTCGGCCCGCCAGCGCGCGCATCGCTGGGGCTGCCGGGCACCGCCCATACATCGCGGCCATAGCCCAGCGCACACTCAGCAGTAATCAGGCTGCCGCTGTGGCGGCTGGCTTCACTCACCACCACGCCAACACTCAGGCCCGCAATAATCCGGTTACGCCGCGGAAAAAACTGCGCCAGCGGCACCATGCCAAACGGCTGTTCACTTACCACGCAGCCGTGCGCAATAATCCGCTGGCGCAAATTCGCATTCTCGGGCGGATAAATATGGTCCACGCCGCCTGCCACCACCGCCACCGTGCCGCCGTTGGCGCTGAGCGCGCCTTCGTGCGCCACGCTATCAATCCCGCGCGCCAGGCCGCTGGTTACCACCACACCGGCCTTCGCCAAATCGCTTGCTAAAGTCTTGCTCCACGCCAAGCCTGCCGCGCTGGCGGCACGGTTGCCCACCATTGCCACTTGGCGTGCCGATAAAAATTGTGCATCACCCAAACCACTCAGAACAATTGGTGCATCGGGCAATTCTTGCAGTGCAGCGGGGTAACCTTCCTCCCCCCACACCACCATCCAGCCACCCGCCGCACGCAATTTTTCCAGCTCGCGCTGCGCCGCATCTTCCGTGCATAACACCATGCTGGGCTTGGCAAATTCACTCCACCGCGCCAACACATGGCTGGCGGTTTCGTAGCGCTGCATCAGCTTGCGCAGTGTGATGGACCCCATGCCGCTGCTGCGCGCTAGCCGCAATTTGGCAAGGCTTTCAGCAGTTGTTGGGGTGGGGAAAATCTGTGGCATCAGCAAAATTTTTTCTCTCTGCCTCATCATCTAGCACAGACGTAAAAAATTTCCCATCACAAAAAAATACGCACAAAACCGCCAAAAAAGCATCCGCAACCCGTTGCC
>RFNJ01000139.1 GCA_009927255.1 Pseudomonadota bacterium
GTTCAACACCGCCTCATCATCTTTCAAGTCGCAATAAAAATGTCCACTGGAATGCAACTTCCCGCCACTCAATTCGCCTTGCACCACCACCCGCCCAAACTCACCCTCCAACCGATCCCGCACCGCCGCCGCCAACCCACTCACACTCAGCACCACCGGCTCAGGCGGCGCAACTTTAGGCTTGGCCTTTGCCACTTTCACCGGCGCCTCAGCCGGTATCTCCCCATCAAAAAGACCCCCCTGCACCACCTGCCTCAACCCTCCCTCTTGCTTCCCTGCACCCTGAACCCTGCACCCATCACCCTACTTCACCTGCAAAGCCGGCCCATCCCCCACCACCACCAGCCGCATCGCCTCGGGCTTAATCAGCTTTTTGGCCACGCGCTGAATATCCTCGCGCGTTACTTTGGCAATCCGCTTGGGCCACTCGGCCATATAATCCCGCCCCAAGCCCTCGCTCTGCATCAACGCCAGCATGTTTAAAAGCTTGCCATTGCTGTCGAGTCGTAGCGGGAAAGAGCCAATCAAATACGCCTTGGCATCATCAAATTCCTGCGTCGTCACCGGCTCGTCGGCAATCGCTTTCAAATGTTTGCGCACCAGCCCCAGCGCCTTTTCCACCTTGGTATTATCGGTGGCAAGGCTCACATAAAACATCCCATGAAACGGCAGCGGCACATTCACACTGCGTACGTCATACACCAAGCCATGCTTTTCGCGCACATCGGCACCAAGGCGGCTGGTCAGCACGCCGCCACCCAAAATCTCGTTCATCACCAGCATGGCGTAAAAATCTGGGTCCGTGCGCGGCATACCCAAATGGCCGAGTAGCACGGTGCCTTGCGGAACCTCCATTTTTGCCACTTCCACGCCACTCACCGGCGCTGCGGGGCCAACCTTAATCGCATTGCGCTCTTTACCCGCTGGTAAATCGCCCAACGCCTTATCCAACAACGCCGCCAGTTCTTTGGCGCTAATATCCCCCACCACCGCCACCACCATATTGGCCTTGTTAAACTGCGCGCGGTGCCACGCGGCGGCTGCTTTGCCATCCAACTTGCCCACACTTTGCAGCGTGCCTTCGCCGCTGTTGGCATAGGGGTGGTTGCCATAAATCGCAGGCCGGAACATCCGCCACGCCACCACACTCGGGTCTTCATCGCCGCGCTTAATATTCGCCAGCATCGCATCCCGCACCCGCCCCACCGCATCCTTATCAAATCGCGGCGCATTCACGGCCATCGCCAACAGCTCAAACGCGCGCTCCTTATGTTCACTCAAGGTGGTTAGGTTCACCGAAATATCCTGCCCATCCGCCCCCGCGCCAAAGCGCGCGCCAATCGCCTCCAACTCTTCCTTAAACTCCTTTGCCTTTAATTTACCAGCACCCTCATCCAGCAAGGCGGCGGTAAAATCACTCAAGCCCTCTTGCCCCGCCGGCTCAAACGCCGCCCCTGCACGAAAGTTCACTTCCACACTCACCATCGGCAACCCCCGCGCCTCAATCAACCACGCGGTAATCCCCTTGGGCGTTACCACTTTCTGAACTTCCTGCCCGCGCGCCACATTCACCATGCCAAAAACTCCTATTACCAACGTTAAAACATAAACCAGCGCACGCATAAAAAAGCAGCCCCCTTTACAGGAGGCCACTATAACCTATCTTAATCCCTAAACCATCTTCTTTTTTAATTATCACCAACTACCACCATCGGAACCACCACCAACACCATCCCCAAACCCATCTCCGCGGCCCTCATAAGTATTCCAATTATTTTGGTTCGCCGCCGCAGCCGCCTGCTCCGCCGCAATCCGCGCTGCTTCCGCCGCCGCTGCCTGCTGGGCTGCTGCATTCGCCGCCGCTTGCTCCGCCGCAACCCGTGCTGCTTCAGCGGCCGCTGCTTGCCGGGCAACTTCTGCCGCTGCCGCCTTATCAGCATCCAACTTCGCCTTCACCTTACCCCGCAGTCCCGGAACTTCAATACACGCCACATCATTAGCAATCTTGCTACTGCGCTGGCAATCCAACCGACGCAGCATATCCTTCTCCACCGCCGCAAGCTGGGCACGTAGCTTAACAACCTCGCGGGTCAAACTCGCCTCATCGTTGCTCCACTTAACATTATCTGCACTTACTCCACGTACATAGGCCCACATCACGCCCGAAACCAGCACCAAGCTCAAACTTGTTCCCACCAACAGACGCTTAACATTAAGTATCGCCGTTCCTTTTTGCATGTGTGAAGTACCTTCCATAACACTTTATACCACACCCCAGCACCAATACTGTCATATTCCTGACACACCCATCCACAAAAAAACCCAGCCAAAGCCGGGCTAAATACTTGTAAGTATTTATGTCTTGCCAAGTTACTTTTTGGCCTTGACATCGGCTGG
>RFNJ01000004.1 GCA_009927255.1 Pseudomonadota bacterium
GGTTGGGTGGTGGCGAGGGGGCGGTGGCGGTGCAGGAGAGTGCTTTTGCGCGGGTGATGCGGGAGAAGGTTTTGCGCTGTGGGTATCAGGTTTATCCGCCGTTTAGCATGAAAGATGTGGCGACGGGGGAGATGCGGGGGATTTATCCGGATATTTTTGCTGAGCTTGGCAAGCAGGCTGGGCTGAAGATTGAGTGGGCAGAGGAGGTGGGGACGGATGATATGTTTACCAGCCTTGCTGCGGGGCGGTTTGATGCGCTTTGTACGCCGTTGACTGCCACACCCGCGCGAGCGTTACAGGCGGCGTTTACCCGGCCGGTCTTGTTTGTACCGTTCCGGGTTTATGTGCGGGCGAATGATCGGCGGTTTGATGGTGATTTGGGTAAGCTGAACCAAGCGGATAAGAGTTTTATGGTGAAGGATGGGGATTTGACGGAGATTTTGGCGAAGGCTGATTTTCCGGCGGCGCAGCGCAAGGGTTTGGGGGGTCTGAGTGATGCGGCGCAGATGTATGTGAGTGTGGCGACTGGCAAGGCGGACGCCTTGATTGGTGAGCCGGTGTTTGCCAGTATTTATATGCGGAATAATCCGGGCAAGTTGAAGGCGGTGGAGGGGGTGGCGCCGCTACGGGTTATCCCCGGCATGGTGGCAGCACCGCTGGGGGATGTGGCGATGGTGCGGTTTTTGGACACCGCATTGCAGAGCTTGCAGGACAGTGGAGTGGTGGGGCAGGTGGTGGGGCGGTATGTTTCGGGGAGTGATGTGGTTTTGCTGCCGCGGGTGGGGTATTAGGGTTTTTTAAGCGGGTAGCCTTGACATTTAGGGGGCTTTAGGGTTTGTTGGGGTTGCTTTCGTGCCATCTTAACTTTCTGTTTTGTGGTGCGGGAGTAGCGTTTGTAACTAAACCCCCTGACTGAAAAGGAGCTTGGCATGTGCCAAGGTCATGACATTTGCACGAGTTGCCTGGTGGTGCGCGTGGGTGCTGCGGAAAGGCCGATTGGCACGCTGGTTGATGACTGGCGTGGCGACGGTGTGACGCCGCACTATGCGCAGGCTGACGGTGCGGTGGCGATTGTGGCCACCTATGCTGCTGACCATGCGCTGGGGCTGTATCGGCATTGGCCTGAAGTGGCAAGCCGTGTGGCTGAGGTGGTGGGTTATGCCACCAAGTACAGCATGGCTGGTGCCACGGCTGGGCCGGTGAAGCAACTGATGCGGCAGTTTGGTGGGGAAGCATACTCTCCGCTGGCAGCATCAATTCTGGCTGACATGGACGCGATGCAGGCGCCACGGCGACAGTTGATTCGGCTGTGTGCCGAGGAGCTGGAGCTGCAGGCTGACTTGCGGCGCTTGCCTTATGAACAGGCCACCTTTGCCGAAAACATCAAGAAAATTCGGTGGGGTAAGCACTTTGACTGGATGACACCGGCTGAGTTGCGGGATATTGACCATACGAATATGTTGGTTCGGCAACCGCAACATAACCGCGAACGGAGGCGGCGTAAGCTGGCAGCAGAGTTGATGGCTGGGGTTTATCCGGTTGGCATTGACCATAGCAACTATGCTTATCGGCACCCCTCGAAAAGTAGGGGGCGGGCTCAGTTTTCGGCTTGGGCGAAGGCTTTGGATAAAGCGGGCTTTTGGGCTCCGCTGGATGCGAAGTTGGCCGCTTTGCCGCACATGATTGCTGATAAGCGGGCGCGGTTGGCGGCGATTCTGGCCGAGAAGACTGCGTTGGTGATTCAGGCCCATGCGCTGCGTGATGCGGCGGGTGGGGCGGCCAAGGCGGCTTCGGCCATGCC
>RFNJ01000174.1 GCA_009927255.1 Pseudomonadota bacterium
CCCCCCCAAGCTGCACATGCCGATAAGTCAAATCCACCGCCGCCCCCACCACGCCCACCGCTAACTTCCGCTTCAAAACCCCCCGCCGCAACCGCACATTCAGCAACGGCGCCTCCCGCCGAAGATTACACCCCACCAACAGCACCGCATCCGCCGTGTCCAAATCCACAATCTTCCCCGCCAAAGTCAAATCATGCTCCACCATCCCCGCGGGCTTATAATCAAACACGCCACCAACAGCCCCCATAAACGCCCCAAAACTATAAGCATCCTCCGCACATCCCATCGCTCCAAACAAGCCAGCAACTCTAGGCCCCCCCTCAAACATCTTGCGTAAAGCCGCAAACGCCTCCCCCCACCCCACCTCTTTACCGCGAACCAAAGGCGTCACCACCCGATTGCTCTGCAAAGCATCATAACTAAACCGCGCCGCATCGGTCAGCCATTCCTCGTTCACACTGGCGTCTTCCTGCGGCAAAACGCGCATCACCTGCCCCGCCCGCACGTCCACAAACACCGGCGTCCCCACCGCATCCAGCACGTCCACGCCCTCTTTGCGCTCCAGCTCCCACGGCCGCGCGGTAAAGGCATAAGGCTTGCTGGTCAGCGCCCCTACCGGACACAAATCAATCATATTCCCCGCCAATTCGCTCTGCAACGCCTGCTCCACATAGGTGCCCACTTGCATATTCTCACCCCGCCCCGTCGCGCCAAATTCCTCCACACCCGCAATCTCAGTCGCAAACCGCACACACCGCGTGCAATGGATGCACCGCGTCATCACCGTCTTAATCTTGCTGCCAATCTCCTTGTCATCCACCGCCCGCTTGAATTCATGGAAGTGGCTGCGGTCGCTACCAAACGCCACCGCCTGATCCTGCAACTCACACTCCCCCCCTTGGTCGCAAATCGGGCAGTCCAGCGGGTGATTAATCAACAGCAACTCCATCGTGCCCTTGCGCGCCTCAAGGGTCATCTTGGAATCCGTCTTAATCTTCATCCCCTCCGCCACCGGCCAGTGGCAGCTGGCAATGGGTTTGGGCATCCCCTCAATCTCCACCAAACACATCCGGCAATTCCCCGCGATGGAAAGCCGCTCATGAAAACAAAAATGCGGAATCTCCTTTTCCGCCAACGTGCAGGCCGCCATCACCGTGCTGCCCTTCTTCACCTGCAAAAGCACACCATCCACAAAAACATTCACAAAACCTTCAGGTGCAGGGGCCAAAGCGGGAGCAACAACAGCAGGCGCCACCGGCGCAGCAGATTTAACCAGAGGAACAGCAGGATTACTCATGAATAAACATTTTTACCTTTTCGCATATGTTGAGGAGATAATCTTTTTAATGGAAATAAATCTCTCTCATAGTCTAATTTATCCCATTCCCAAGCCTCTTGAATAGAATAATTCTTATAATACAAAATCCAGATTAGCTTATCCCAGTCCAAGTTTTTTGCTTTACCAACTAAAGTTACGGGTGAGCCTTTTTTGCCAGAAGGACGATTTGCTTTAACTTGATATCTTATTCCTCGGTAAATAAAATCATGACCTTTAGTAACAGCCGTCTGTTTTTTATAAATATCTGAGAACTGATCTTCAGACATCTTCAAAATTCTAACGGCAGCATCATATTCAGAAATTGCAGACGTAATAGCAGGCGCAACGCCATATTTATCTTGCCATGATAGCGCAATCTTAACTAACTCATCACGCAACATTTTTACGAACCCTCTCCTCAATCAACCCCCTAAAATGCTTCAACGTCCCCTGCACCGGCCACATCGCCCCATCGGCAAACGCGCAAATCGTCCGCCCCTCAATTTTCTTGGTCAGCGCATAAAGCTGGTCAACCTCCTCCAGCGTCCCCTCCCCCCGACACAACCGCTCCATCAACCGATACACCCACCCCACCCCCTCGCGGCACGGCGTGCACTGCCCACAGCTTTCGTGCTTATAAAACTCGGCAATCCGCACCATCACCCGCAGCAAGTCCACTTGCTTGTTCATCACCACCACCGCGGCGGTGCCAAGGCCCGTGCCCTCGGCCTTCAGCGCATCAAAGTCCATCAGCACCCGCCCCGCCTGCTCGGCATTCAGCATCGGCGTGGATGACCCTCCCGGAATCACCGCCTGCAAATTCTCCCACCCGCCAATCACCCCACCGGCATATTCGTCAATCAACTCACGCAGCGGGATACTCATCGGCGCCTCAAAATTCCCCGGCTTATTCACACTGCCCGAAACCGAGAAAATCTTGGTGCCCGAATTCCCCGGCCGCCCCCACCGCGTAAACCACTCCAGCTTATTCTTCAAAATCGGCGGCACCTGCGCAATCGTCTCCACATTATTAATCGTGGTCGGGCAACCATAAAGCCCAAAGCCAGCAGGGAACGGCGGCTTCAGCCGCGGCTGCCCCTTTTTCCCTTCTAGCGATTCCAGCAACGCCGTCTCTTCCCCACAAATATACGCCCCCGCCCCCAGGTGAACATGCACCTCCACCTCAATCCCCAACCCGCAAATATTCTTACCCAACAGCCCCTCTTTACGCGCCTCCTCAATCGCCGCCACCAGCCGCGAAGACTCATCATAATACTCCCCGCGCACATAAATATACCCAACTTTGGCGCCCAACGTATGGCACCCCACAATCATCCCCTCCACCAACGTATGCGGATCATACCGCAAAATATCGCGGTCTTTGCACGTCCCCGGCTCGCCCTCGTCGGCGTTGCACACCAAATAATGCGGCTTGTTGCTCACCTCCGGCTTAGGCATAAAGCTCCACTTCATCCCCGTCGGAAACCCCGCCCCCCCCCGCCCCCGCAACCCACTCGCCTTCAGCTTCTCAATCCGCTCAGCAACCGGCATCTGCAAAATCTCTTTTAACCCCTGATACCCCCCCCGCTGCTTATACCCCTTAATCCCCCAATCCCCCGAATTATCCAAATTCGGAAAGCACATATCTTCCTTCTTCAAGCGTGGCAGCGTCATCCCCCATACCCCCCACAAATCGGATCATGTTTAGCCGGAGAAGTATCCGCAAACGTCGCCGCCTCCCCACCTTTCTTCAAATGCCCCAAAATCTCCCGCACCTTCCCCGCATCTAAATGCGTATAGTAGTGAAGCGGTCCATCTGCCAAAGTCACCTGCATCATCGGCGCCGCCACACACGCACCAAGGCACTCCACTTCCGTAAACGTAAACATCCCATCGGCGCTGTTCTCGCCACTCGCCTCAATGCCGGTCACGTCCTTCACCGCCGCCACAATCGCATCACTGCCCCTAATCATGCAGCTGCAATTAGTGCACACCTGCACATGGAATTTCCCCACCGGCTTCAAGTTAAACATCGTGTAAAAACTCGCCACTTCATACACCCGAATATACGGCAGCTCCAACGTATCCGCCACCAACTGCATCGCATCCACAGAAAGCCACCCCCCAAACTCCCGCTGCGCCAACCACAACAGCGGAATCACCGCACTCCGGCTCCGCTCAACCGGATACCGCCCCAAAATCTCCTTCACACTCGCAGCAGCCTTCTTACTCCACTGCAACCCCAAGCCCAGCGCCCTCGGCGTCTGCCCCGAACTCACACTCGCATTAATCCGAATCGTCGGCATCGTCTACCCCCCCACCCGCCGCAACTCAATCACCCCCCACCCAAATGTGCGCCGCAATAACAACTGCCGCCACACCACCCAAGGCACAAACAACGCAAACCACACCACCCCCGCCGCCAACAACACCATATCCAACACATCAGCCAGCGCAGCAAAACTCAAACCAATCAGCCCATTCAAAAACATTCCCACAATGCCCAAAATAATCCCCAACAGTCCCCACAGCAAACTCCGCCACGTAAAGCTCCACCACAGCCGCACCGCCTGCCGCACCGGCGTCTGCCCAAACCAACTGGCCGGCTGCAAGGTGGCCGCAAGCTCAATACCCCCCGCCATCTTCGGCGCCGCCATCAGCCAATAAGACAACACCATCCCTAACGCAATACTGCCGCCAAAATCCAACACCGTCATCCACAACGGCCAACCTATCGTGTTACCAAACTCATCCAATTCACTCCCCACCGTAAACGGCACTTCGTTCACAACCAAATAAGCCAGCAGCATCATCAATCCCCCCCACACCAACGCCAGCAGCCAGCTCCGCCAAATATAACCAAACACCAGCCACAACAAATCCCGCCCATCCACCCCCACCCGCATCATCTGCCGCAAACTCACCGGCGGAACACTCGCAGGCAAACTCGGCACCCGCGGCTCCACCGCCCGAACCTCCCGAAGCATCTCCTTCCCCACCCCCGTCACCGCCACCGGCGGAACAACCGAAGCCTTCGCCCCCACCTTCCCCCCAGCTTTCGGCCCGGTGACTGCACTCTTCTTAACGCCCTTGTTAAAGCTTTTGGCCGACACCTTCCCCCCCACCGGCTTCTTAGCCACAGTCTTAGCTTTCGTTTTCGCCGCCATCATCGTGCTCCTTCACTCTGTTTCAAATCCACCAACTCAACCCGCCCCCAACTCTCACCACAAAGCTCGGTCATGCCGGCGAAGGCCAATATCCACGAAAAATTTCTCACAAACACAACTCTCCTCCCATCCCCACCACAATGTGTCGTCATCCCAGCGAAGGCTGGGATCCAGCTTCCTTTCTTCCCAAACCAAGCCCCCCCCTGCATCACTCTCACGACCACTCCCCATCCCATGTTCATTTTTTTATTATATACTTTATACAAATCATTCCTCATTACCTCTCCCCTCCCATCTTCCCCATCTATTCTCCCACTCTCACGCCTCGCGGTGTATACCTTATTTAAATCTTCAGACACCTCCCGCCCCCCACGTCTCGCCTTTTTCACCAATGCTTCCCGTTTCACCACCACATCACTACCACTTGCACTCATCCCACGCCCCCGCCCACCACCTTTTCCACCCAAAGAAATATCCGAATAAATACCAACATCGCCCTTCTTTGGCAGCATCTTTGGTGCCTTTTTGGCCCCTTTCACCGCAACTTTAGTGGTCTTTTTGCCAGCCATTGATTTATTTTTCCATTTTGAATTTATTTTCGGACGCTGTTAGCAAATTCGCTAGGCCGCCAGCGAAAATGCGGGTTTGTGAGAACCGCAGCGCAGTGTATGTGCTGATACATGAGCAGCGGAAGCGCAGCAAACACGCATTTGCAGCACGGCCTAGTAGAATTTGATAACAGTGCCCACTCATCGGTCAATCTCCCCAAACACAATATCCTGCGTCCCAATCAGCGTCGTCACATCCGCCAACAGGTGGCCTTTCGCCATAAAATCAAGCCCTTGCAAATGCGCATAGCCGGGCGCCCGAATCTTCGCCCGCCACGGTTTTGGCCCACCTTCACTCACCAAATAAACCCCCATTTCTCCCTTCGGCGCCTCAATCGCCACATAGCACTCGCCAGCCGGCACATGGAAACCCTCGGTGAAGTATTTGAAATGATGGATAAGTGCCTCCATCGAATCCTTCATCTCCCCGCGTTTGGGCGGTGAAATCTTAAAGTTCTGCACCTTGCACGGCGCCCCCCGCAACTCCCCCTCAAGTTTTTGTAAACATTGGCGAATTAACCCAACACTCTGCCGCATCTCCTCCATCCGGCACAGGTAGCGGTCATAGCTGTCCCCATTCTTGCCCACCGGCACCTCAAACTCCAAATCCGCATAACATTCATAGGGTTGGCTCTTCCGCAAATCCCACGCAATCCCACTTCCCCGCAGCATTGCGCCACTAAATCCCCACGCCTGCGCCTCTTCTGGCGTAACCACGCCAATTCCCACCGTCCGCTGCTTCCAAATCCGGTTGTCGTCCAACAAGCCCTCCAACATCGGCAGCACGTTGTCACCAAAATTATCATTCCACTTCCGTATCTTAGCCAGCAAACCCTCGGGCACATCGCGGTTCACCCCACCTGGCCGAAAGTAATTAGCATGCATCCGCGCTCCACTCACTTCCTCATAAAAATCAAAGGTATATTCCCGCTCCTTAAACGCATAAAGGAACACCGCCATCGCCCCCACATCCAAAGCATGGCAGCCAATCCACAGCAAATGATTCGCAATCCGCGTTACCTCACTAAACAAAACCCTAATATATTGGGCCCTTAACGGCACATTCACGCCCAAAAGTTTCTCCGCCGCCAAGCACCACACATGCTCTTGGCACATCATGCTCACATAATCCAACCGGTCAAAATACGGCAAAGCCTGAATATATGTTTTGTTTTCAATAAGTTTCTCGGTGCCTCGGTGCAACAACCCAATATGCGGATCCGCCTTGGTCACCACCTCGCCATCCATCTCCAAAACCAACCGCAACACTCCATGCGCGGAAGGATGCTGCGGCCCAAAGTTCAACGTAAACGGCAACTTATCACCCTGTTCTTGCGCTTGCTGCAAAGCCTCCCCCGCCTTGGCAATCCCCTCCGCCACCTCCATCGTCACTGTCCGCGCCATCACTTAAACTCCTCCCGCGCAAACACCGCATCTTCCTCGGCCAATTTGGCATTGCCGGTCATCCCACGCCAGCCACTCACGCCATCAAAGTGCCTGAATTCTTGGGGTAAATCCACAGGCTTATACGCCACCCGCTTTTGCTTGGCGTCATAATAAACCTCCACATGCCCCTCCAGCGGAAAATCCTTGCGCAGCGGAAATCCGACAAAATCATAATCGGTCAAAATCCGCCGCAAATCCGGGTTACCCACAAAAACAATCCCAAACATATCATAAGCTTCGCGCTCATACCACGCCGCACTCGGGTAAATCCCCACCACACTGGGAACGGTTGCCAAACCATCCTGACCTTCAGCGACAAAACACTTCACCCGCACCCGCACATTTTTCTCAAGCGAAAGAAGATGATACACCACCGCAAACCGCGCTGGCTGGGCTGGCACATGCCCCAAATAATCCACCCCACACAGGTCCATCAGCATCGTCATCTTGCACGCCTCGCTGTCACGCAAAAATCCCAAAACTTCAGGGATTTGCCCCGCCTCCACCACCACCGTCAACTCGCGCAAAACCACCGCCACCTGCGCCTTAGGAAAAGCCTTCGCCACCACCCCCCGCAAGGCCTCCAAACCCGCCACATCCAAATGCGCATCAAGGTGCGGTGTCGCCGTCGTCATGAGATATGCATTTCATCTTTGCTATAGGGTCTTTCCTCACCCGGCGCATAAGCATAAGGCGCTGTCTCACCCCGCCGCACAAACACCGGCTGCCGATGTATCTTCTTGTAAAGCTGCAAAATTCCATAAACCAACGCCTCAGCAGTCGGCGGGCAACCGGGCACATAAATATCCACCGGAATAATCCGGTCGCATCCCCGTACCACGGCATAGCTGTAATGATAATACCCCCCACCATTGGCACAACTGCCCATGGAAATCACATAGCGCGGCTCTGGCATTTGGTCATACAGCTTACGTAAGGCAGGCGCCATTTTATTGGTCAACGTCCCCGCCACAATCATCAAATCGCTCTGCCGGGGTGAAGGCCGAAACATCGTGCCAAACCGGTCCAAATCATACCGCGCCGCAGCCGAATGCATCATCTCCACCGCACAACACGCCAGCCCAAACGTCATCGGCCAAAGGCTCCCCGCCCGCGCCCAATTCACCACATCCTCCACCCGCGTCAGCAAAAACCCATTCTCTTTCAACTCCCGCGAAACCCCCTCCATCCCCTGCGCCACCAAAGCCTGCGGGTCAGCCGTCACTGGTGATATCACTCCCATTCCAGCGCCCCCTTCTTCCACTCATAAACAAACCCAACAGTTAGAACAAACAAAAACACCATCATACTACCAAACCCAAACCAGCTAATCTCCTGCAAAACCATCGCCCAAGGGAATAAAAACGCCACTTCAAGGTCAAAAACAATAAATAAAATCGCCACCAAATAAAATCGCACATCAAAAGTTCTCCGCGCCGTATCAAACGCCTCAAATCCACATTCATAACTGGAAATTTTTTCATCCGTTTTCCGCAACGGATTCAATAACATCGGTATCACCATCATCACACACGCAATCACCAGCGCAATCAGCGCAAACAATACAATCGGCAGATACTCAACCAAGCCAAGCACTCACTTTTTTGTTACACCGCAACCTACCCCCAAGCCCCAAGCAAAGCAAGGGCCCCGCCCATTATTCAATCCATTAAGTCAGAAAATTCTAGCGCCCTGTGGCCGCCACACCCACCCTAAACGGCATCACATTCTCCTGCTTCGGCCTACCCGCCAAAGTCACCAAATGTTCCACCACCATTTTCGCCAAATTCAGCTTGCTGGCCATTTCCATTTCCGCCAGCACCGGCGCACGGCTCACTTCCAGCAGCACCGGGCCTTGTTGGGTGCGCAGCAAGCTCACCGCACAAAACGTCCCCCCATACATCCGCGCCGCCCCGGCCATCAGCTCGGTTTCTTTGGGCGTCAATTCCACCACATTCACCCGTGAATTCCCGTTCTCCCGCGGCCGCACAAACCCCTCCGGCGCAATCCGCCGCACCGCCACCGCCACCACCTCACCAATCACCAGTGCCCGAATATCCTCCCCCAGCGGCTCTGGCAAATCCTGAATCATCACCGATTGCCCCCCGCGGCACAACTGCTCAGCATAGCCAAAAACCTCGCCACTGTGCTGCGCCACAATCAGCTTGCGGCCCGCGCCACCATAGCGGCTACGCATCAGGCACGGGAATTTCAATTCCGGCAACACAATCGCCGCCTGCACCGGCTGCGCCAACACCCAGCTGCGCGGAATCGGCAAACCCCACCGCGCCATCAGCCGCGCCATTGTCACATTGTCACCCAGCGGAATTTTATTATGCAGCACCACGCGCCGCCCCACTGCCTGCAAAGTTTCTGCCACTTGCCAGGTATGGGTATCATTCCAGCGGCACAGCGGAATCACCAAGTCCGCTTCCGGAAAAGCACTTCCCTGCCACAGCACCGGAAATTGAATCGGAAATGCTCCTCCCGGCACACCAGGCTGGCCCCCAAACTGCAGCACCACCTCATCCGGATTAATCAACTGCAAAACATGCCCCAACGCCACCGCTTCACTCAGCAATCGGCTCATAAAACCGCTTACTGCGTTCTGCGAATGAAACCGGGTCAGCAAAATAATCTTCATAAGCACACCATGTATCTTAAATATGGGATAAAAACCCCAGCAAACCAAGCCTTAAACCCATCTTTTTCACAAGCATATTCACCCACTTTTCCGCACCTGTAAGCGGCTTGCCGTACGCATAAAAACCTCTGCCGCCGGCCCTGCCACACAAATTTGGCCCGCCGGAACCGCCGCACTCACCACCAGCCGCCGATTACGCTCAAACCAAATATCCACCAGCGTCGCCAACCGCAAAGCCGCATCACTTTCATGTGGCATAAGCTTTGGAATACCCTCTAAAATCAAAGTGTTAAACCCAGTCACCAACTCCTGATACTCCCGCCGCCCCAACGCCCGATCACACGCCTCCGCAAAGGTCAGCCAAATGGCCCGTCCCCGCACCTTTTTCGCCTGCACAAAGGGGGGTACTTTGGTCTTGGGCCCATCGGCATATTCTTCAAATAAAACATCAAGTTGCGCCACCGCACTCTCGCCAGCTGGCACCACAATATAATCACTCACAAACCCCTGTCCCACCGCCCGATAATCCACACTCCCCCCCAAGTCCAAAGGCTCAAGGTGGCGCTCCAGCGTGCGTAAAAGCGGCAAAAAGCGGTCACGGTTCAACCCACCTTGAAACAAATCCGGCAGCGCCCAGTTGCTGGTTGCCACCACCACCGTGCCTTGGGCAAACAGCTGCTGCATAAGCCGCCCCAGCAGCATCGCATCGGGCAAATTGGTCAAATAAAACTCATCAAAACCCAGTACCGTAGCTTCAGCATTGATTTCCTTCGCCAGTCGGCCAATAAAATCCTCCCCCGCCTTAGGCGGCATCGCATGCATCCGCCGGTTCAGCTCATCCATAAAGGCATGGAAATGCACCCGCCGCTTATGCGCAAATGGCAATTTTTCCATAAACATATCAAGTAATTGGCTCTTCCCCCGCCCCGGCGGCCCATAAAGCCACAGCCCTTTGGGAGGGGTCGCCATATCACTCATCAACGCACTGGCCAAGTTCTGCAAACGGGTCACCGCCAACGCCTGCGCCGCATCCGGCTGCCAACCAGCCGCCAACCGTGCACGATACGGCCCCATCAAATCCACTTTGGGGGCAAAAGTTTGGTCAAGGCGCATTGCAAAAGCCATTCTTGTTGGCCCACTTTCGGCAAAAACCACAGCCGCGTCAACTCTCCCGCCGCCGCCCCACCCTCTTACCCCAGCCCCCTGTCACCCCAATCCCACCCGTCAGGTAAGGCAGCTTCGAATAAGCCACCCAATTCAAATTCTCCGTGCCGGAAGGCGGGTGGGTCGATTTTTTTCTATCAAAAAATCGGGGTACCCACCCCCTATCCGGCACCACCCGTGTCGCCCACTCTCTACAAAACTCCCAACCAACCTCAGCACCAAACCAACTCAATCTCAAACAATCTCCCTGCCACAGCCCCCCACCCCAACCTTACTCCCCACCCGCAAACCCCTTCCCAAACCCACCAGCCACAGCCTAAAATACCCCATGGCCGAACCCCTCCTCCCGTCACTCCAGCTTAAAATTCCAATGCTGCCGGAACTGCTGCCCGCCCAGCTCGAACTCCCCAACGGCACCATGGTCAGCCTCAAAAACCCCAATAAGTTAGCCGAAGCCTTCTTCTCCGGCGCTGCCGAAGTCGCACTCAGCGTGCTCTTGGCGCTGGTGCTCATCGCTTTTGGTTGGTGGTTTTCCCAGCGCGTCGCCACTTGGGCGCAAAGCGGCCTGCAAAAAGCCCGCATCGATGAAACCGTCGCCGCCTTCCTCGGCAGCACCCTACGCTTCATCATTTTCTTCACCATTTTCGTGCTCGCGCTCACCACCATCGGCGTCAGCCCCACCAGCGTCGCCGCCATTTTGGGCGCCACTGGTATTGCCATCGGTTTGGCGCTCAAAGGCACGCTGGGCCACGTTGCCAGCGGCCTGATGCTGATGGCCCACCGGCCCTTTAAAGTTGGCGATTGGGTAGAAACCGAAAAGGTCGAAGGCGCGGTCAAACGCACGGGTCTCTTCAGTACCGAAATCAACACCCTCGATAACCGCCGCGTCTTCATCCCCAACACCGTGCTATGGGATAACGTGCTGATAAACCACACCTATAACCGCATCCGCATGATAAAATTCACCTTCACCCTCCCCTACCAGCACGATACCGAAAAAGCCTTCGCCCTCATCCGCAAACTCACCCAAAACCATAAACTTATCTTAAAAGACCCAGCCCCCCGCCTCGGCGTCTACAACCTCACCCTCAACGGCGCCGAGTGCGAACTCTGGGTCTGGCTGAAGGTCGAAAACTACGCCGAACTGCGCAGCACCTTCCTCGGCCAACTCAAACACACGCTGGAAAAAGCCAAAATCCCCCTCCCCCACCGCTACGACCCCTTCCTCAGCTCCTACATCGTCAACAAAACTAAAGCTTAAAAGCACCATATCAGTTTCAAAAAACTCATCACACAACTTCTAACTTCCAGCCAGCATCCACGGGCACAAACCGATACGGCACTGCATTTGCCGCTTCCATCCGCGGCCCACCCAATACTTCATAAAGCGCCCTAAAAAATGCCCCATGTCCCACAAACAAAATGCTCTGGTCGGGCAATGCACGCAACCAAAAGTCCACCGCTGCCGCTGCACGGGCTTTGGTGGCGGGCCATTGCTCAGCATCAGGCGGCAAAATAGTGCTAATACTCTCCTCCTCACGTAGCCCATGTAAGGCCCGCATTTCGCGAGTAAGTTTCCCCTCATAGCTACCAAAAGTTCGTTCCATCAGGGCAGTATCCACCCGTAGCGGCCACTGGTGGGTTTCAGCAATCACTGCTGCAGTCTTAAGGGCGCGTACCAATGGGCTACTCACCACCACATCAATCCGCACTTCATGAAGACGCTCAGCCGCCAGTACTGCCTGCTCCAAACCATTGGCATTCAAAGGAATATCCGTATGCCCCTGCATCCGCCCCTCAAGATTCCAATCCGTCTGGCCATGCCGCACAAAATAAAACGTCCGTTGCGGCAAAAGCATAAAAGCTTACTTATCCAAAGCCTTATTCGCCCGCACCAGCACCTCGGCCGAGATATCCGGCACCTTATCGCTGGCATAAAACAACATGCCTTTGGGCAAAACCGCATCATAGCCCTTCTCTTTGGCAATCTGCTCCACCACCCCACGCACCGCATCGGCAATTTGCTTGCGCATCTTCAAGTTATCCTCATCCAAATCAGCCTGAATGGCTTGCGCATCGGTCCTAAATTTCGCCAAATCCTTAGCAAAATCCGCCTGCGCCTGCCGGAATTTATCCGGCGCCAAAACCGCCTGCTGCTCGCGCAGTTTCTGCTGCTTCTCCACCAGCGGCTTTTCCAAAGTATTAATCTTGCCCTGCGCCGCATCACGCTTGCTGGTCAGCGTCTGCACCGCGCGCTTGGCCGCATTGGTGTCATTAATCACCTGCTGCGCATCAAAAACCGCCAGCTTCGCCTGCGCCACCACCGGCATCGCCAGCAACATGCCCAAAGCAACCATCCATCCCGTCATATATTTCATCGTCATCTCTCCCCCTTTTTATATTCAAACCTATGCTCTCAACTTAAAACCGTGTCCCAACTGAAAAGCTGAAAATCTGCGTCTTATCCTCTTCCGCCTTAACAACTGGCATCGCCAAACTCACCCGCAGCGGCCCAATCGGGCTGCGCCAGTTCACCCCTGCACCGGTGGAAACCCGATACGTCTTACTATCCAAAACATTCGCATTCTCACGGTCAAACTTGGTCACCAACCCACCATCGGTAAACAACACCCCTTTCACGCCCATCTCGCTCAGGCTGTTACCCAGCGGGAAGCCCAGCTCAATGTTATGCCCCACCATAAACTTCCCACCCAAGGCATCGCCGGTCTGTCGGTCACGCGGCCCAATCCCCCCAAACTCAAAGCCACGGAAGCTATCCCCGCCCCCGCTAAAGTGTTCATAAAGCGGCAAGTTACCCGCCAGCGGCACCACGGCCCCTGCCCGCCCACCCACGCTCAACACCCAATCTTCCCACACCGGCATATGGTAGCTGCCATTGGCACTCAACCGAATATAATCAATGTCCGAGCCAAACCCGCTATAATCCCCACCCAAACTCACCCGCTGTCCCCGCGTCGGGCTCAGCGCGCTGTCGCGGTTGTCATAGCTCCACGTATTCGAAAGGGTCACGCTGCTCCGCTTCCCCGCCTCTTGGCGCACAAATTGCGAAGCCCCACTCCCCACATTCTCAATCTCGGTGCTCTTATAGCCCAACCGAATATCATTCTTGGTAAATTCATTCAGCAGAATCCCCAACCGCAACGCCCCCCCACTCAATGCGGTGTCGTAGGAAGACTCCGACTGAAAATCCGTCTTGGTATTAAAAGCATCAAACCCCGCCGCTAACTCCTGCCCCATAAAGAATGGCTCGGTAAACCCAAGGTTAAAGTTCTGTTGGCGGTCGGAAAGCGCAAAGTCCAGCGCCACTTCCTGCCCCTTGCCCAAAAAGTTGCGCTCCTTCACGCTCGCCGTGGCCAAAATCCCATCAAAGGTGCTAAAGCCCGCCCCCACATTAAACTCACCAGTGCTCTGCTCTTTCACTTTCACATTCAAGTCCACGCGGTCAGGCTGCTCGCTCTCGGCCCGCTGAATTTCTGCCTTCTCAAAATACCCCAAGTAATTCAAACGGTCTTGGCTACGCTTAATCTTACCCGACGAAAACGCATCCCCCTCCGCCAAACGCATTTGGCGCCGAATCACATAATCCCGCGTCCGCGTATTCCCCTCAATATTAATCCGGTTCACATAAACCCGCGGCCCCGGCGTCACATTAAACACCACGTCCAGTTTCCGCTCCGCCTCACGCTTGTTGTAGTCCGGCTTCACATCCAAAAACGCAAACCCCTTGCTGCCCAGCACATCAATAATCTTGTCGGTGTTCTCATCCACCCGCTTGGCGTTAAAAAGCTCTCCCGGCTTCAGCGTCACCGCATTGGCCACATCTTTCATGTCCAGTCCTTCAGCCTCAGCCTTCAGCGCCACATCCACATTGCCAAAGTCATAGCGCGGCCCCTCAAAAACCGTATAGGTAATCACAAAGTCGCGCTTGTCCTTGCTCAGTTCCGCCACCGCACTGGTCACCTGCACATCGGCATAGCCACGGCTTAGGTAATAACGCCGCAACAAGTCTTTATCCACATCCAACCGCGCGGGCTCATAGTTGTCGTTACCCGAAAGAAACCGCCACCAAGCACTGCGCTTGGTCGCCACCACTGCACTCAAATCTGCATCATCAAAAGCCTTGTTCCCCACAAAGTTAATCCGCGAAATCCGCGTCTTCGCCCCCTCTTCAATCACATAAATCACATCCACGCGGTTCTGGTCACGCTGAATCAACTGCGCCTTCACATTGGTCGTAAACCGCCCACGGCTGCGGTAAGCCGCCTGCAAAGCCTGCACATCGCTCTGCACTTTAGCCGGACCATAAATACTGCGCGGCTTCAGGCTCACCAGCTCGGCCAAACGCTTACTATCAATCTGCTTATTGCCCTCAAAAGCCACGCGGTTCACCAGCGGATTTTCCACCACCTTCACCACCACCACGCCCGCATCCTGCGTCAATTCCACATTGGCAAACAAGCCGGTGCCATAAAGGCTGCGCACCACATTGCCACTCTCCGCCGCATCAAATTCCTCACCCACTTTAAAGGGCAGATAGCTCTGCACCGTCGCCGCCTCAACCCGCTCATTGCCCACCACTTTCACCTCGCGCACCACCTCGGCAAAAGCTACCGGCAACAATCCCACCATCACACCCACCGCTAAAACCTTGAAAATCAAGCGCATTCTGCCCGCCTTTTTACCGTTTCTGAAAGCCTTCTTACTCACCAGCTTAACCGCCCTTGCCCCATCCCGCAAGGCCCCCCACGCGCCAGCTTGCCCCCACAGCACCACTTACTTGCCCACCTCAGCAGCACCCGCCGCCTGTCCAGCAGAACCAACCGCTTCCACCTGCGCCTTCGCCTGCTCACCCCCCAGCAGCCCCAAGCGCTTCACATCATTAAACGTCGCAAACCCCACCAGCGCCAAAATGCACGCCAGCCCCGCCTTAAAAAGCCACTCCTGCGCCACCGCCCCCAAAGGCCGCCCGGAAATCTTCTCATAAGCCAGCATCACCAAATGCCCACCATCCAAAATCGGCAGCGGGAAAAGGTTCACAATGCACAAGTTAATGCTAATCACCACCATAAACATCATCAGCGCAAACATCCCGCTGCTCGCCGTCTGCCCGGTCAAATTGGCAATCCCCAAAGGCCCGGTCAAATTATCCGCCGAAACCGCCCCAATCATCAGTTTGTAAAGCGATTTCACCGTCAGCGCCGTCAGCTCCCACGTCTTCCACCCCGCCTCCCGCAGCGCATCCAGCGGCCCGTGCTGCACCACAAAAGTCGCATAACTCGGCGCCACCCCAATCCGCCCCACCGTATGCGTATCCCCCAGCAAATCGGTAAATGTCTTCACCACCGGCACAATCTCCACCACCACCACTTCCTTCTCCGCCTCACTCACCCCACGCAAAACTTCCAAGCGCAACGGCTGCGCCCCATTGGCCGAAATCACCTCCAACATCGCTGGCCAATCCTCAATCGGTTGGCCATTCGCCGCCCGCACCACATCGCCCACCTGCAAAATCCCCGCCGCGGGCATATCAGGCAAAACCTGTCCCACTTCAGCCTTTAGCTTATGCTCACCGGTCAGCATAATCACAATCAACAGCAAAAACCCAAACACCAAATTCGCCAACGGCCCGGCCACAATCACCCACGCCCGCTGCCCCACACTTTTGGCCATAAAGTGCCCCTCCTCGCGGCTGGCACGCGTGGCCTTCAAGTCCTCCTGCCCCAGCATCTGCACATAGCCACCCAGCGGAATCCACCCCACCTGCCAGCGCGTCTGTGCACTGTCCACCCAGCTCAAAATCGGCCGCCCAAAGCCAATCGCAAACGCCTGCACCTTAATGCCCACGCTGCGCGCCGCAAGGTAGTGCCCCCACTCATGCACAAAAACCAAAATGCTCAATACAATAATAAACAACGCAATGGTAAACGCCAATTCACCACCGGGGATACTCTGCGCCAGCTCAGCCAACCGCGCCAAAAAATCATGTTCTTGTTGCATAGCGCCCACCATAAACTCCCGCGCAGCAACTGGCTAGCCCAAATCAACCAACAATCATAAAAAATGACCCCGCGCCAGCGGGGTCACCCCAGCGAAGGCTGGGGTCCATT
>RFNJ01000024.1 GCA_009927255.1 Pseudomonadota bacterium
CTTAATCAAACGCCAGCGGGGTCACCCCAGCGAAGGCTGGGGTCCATTGCCTCTCCGCGCGAAGCGAAGGAGATTCTAGCGAACTCAGGTAAACTCCGACTTGGATCCATCTTGTTTAAAAATAAAAAAGCGCTCCCCCCACCCCGTTAAGGGTGGAGAGAGCAAGTCAACGGTGAACGTCATTCAGTTGGTGGCCATGCTCACCCAACCATCACGACCGACGTAGGCCGTGAAGGCAGGCTCATCAAAGCCATCCTTAACGAACACCAAGTAATGGGGCCCGTCGAAAGTGAAGACCGTCTCCCTCGGCCGAACAACCGACCGAGTGCCCGCCACAAAGGCCGCCTCAGCCTTCGCTCCCTCATGATCGAACTCGAAGCGAATCTGCTTCATCGCCATATCAGTCCGGAGCTGGCCTTTGCTGACCCCGATGAACTTCCCAACATCCACCATCGCCTGCACTTTGCTGGCAGGAACAATGAAGTGCGAGTAGTCAAGCACCGGCGCTCCCTCGCGGGTCGTCGCCAGAACCTGCTTGCCAATCTCCGGCAAGTCATCGGCATTGCCCTTGAACCGAGCATCAGCCTTCTTCACCAGAACCTTCCACCCGTCGACCTTGGAGTCGATCGTCAGGATGGGGTCAGCACTGCTCCCGAACGCTCGGGTATCAGCACTACGGGCAAACTTCGCCCCCTGGTACTGCCGACCATCGATCATCATCGGCAGCTTCTGCCCGGTCGTCCGGTGCTCCCCCTTGTACTTAAGCACTCCAGCCGCACAGTAAAGGAAGCACTTCGCCAGATCGGGGAACCCGCTCT
This sequence comes from Pseudomonadota bacterium, assembly GCA_009927255.1. Classification (GTDB taxonomy): domain Bacteria; phylum Pseudomonadota; class Alphaproteobacteria; order UBA2136; family UBA6156; genus RFNJ01. Next base: position 819 of record RFNJ01000024.1, read on the forward strand.
CAGTGAGAAACTTGTTCACCTCCCCAGCCGGACCGGCCTTGGCCCACAGGTTACCCTGCAAAGCCTTCATCCAGTCCACCGGATAGTAACGGTCGAAGAACGCCTGCTGGGCCGGAGAGAGCTTCTTGAACTCCCCCGGCACGGCGCGATAGGCCTCCGCGATCACCGCCGGCGCATAAGCCGTCGAGCGATACTCCGCTGCCGAAGCAGCCGAGAACGGAACCACCAGCGCGACAGCCGCCATCAGAACTTTGTTCATTTGATTTCTCCGAAAGTTTAGGAAACCTGCCCCACCAAGTTATCCCCAAGCAATTCAAGCCCGAGGAGAAAACATTAAGGTGGCGCAAGCCTAAGTAGTATACACTTAACCAACAAAAAAAACAACCCCCCCAACAAATAAAAAA
>RFNJ01000178.1 GCA_009927255.1 Pseudomonadota bacterium
GTCTTGCCAACTATCACAATCCCCCCAACCCAAATCCTCCGTGCCGGAAGGCTGATGGGCCGATTTTTTCTATAAAAAATCGGGGTGCCCATCACCTATCCGGCACCACCCGTGTCGCCAACTCTCCACAGCCATTAAACTCTATACCCCCAAATCCTTAACATCCTGAACACCCTTAATACCCTCAACACCCTCACCTAAGCCGCCACCGCAGCCGGCACACTCCCAAACCGCCGCTCGCGCCCAGCAAAAGCCGCCAGCGCCGCCTGCAAATGCGTCGCCTGAAAATCCGGCCACGCCACCTCGCAAAAATAAAACTCGGCATAAGCCAATTGCCATAACAAAAAGTTCGAAATCCGCTGCTCGCCACTGGTCCTAATCATCAGGTCTGGTGCAGGCAACCCATGCGTATCCAACCGCTGCTCCACCGCCGCCGCATCCACTTGCTCAGGCACAATCTTCCCCGCCGCCGCATCCGCCGCGATGCCCTGCATCACCCGCACCAACTCATCACGCCCGCTGTAGTTAATCGCAAACGTCACATGCAGTTTGGTGTTGTGCGCGGTCTTGGCTTCCACTTCCTCCATCAGCGCCAGCAAGTCAGCTTCCAGCTTGCCACCCAAGCGGCGGTCACCAATAAACCGCACCCGCAGCCCCTTCTCAATAATCGTCGCCAGCTCCTTCTTAAAGTAGCTGCGCATCAAGCCAAACAACCCACTCACCTCTTCCAAAGGCCGCTGCCAGTTTTCAGTCGAAAATGCATAAAACGTCGCATAAGGCACCCCCAGCTTCACCAGCTCCTCGCACACCCGCCGCACCGCCTCCACCCCTTGGCTATGGCCCAGCAAACGCCCCAAACCACGCCGGGTCGCCCACCGCCCGTTACCATCCATAATAAACGCCACATGCCGCGGCAAGTGGCTGTGGGCAGGGGCAGCAAAGTCGTTCATCGGTTCTAGCTACCCAATCATCATCCGCTTGGCAAGCACTTTGTTAAACTATTGAACTATATAGTCGTAATCTCCTTTTCCTTCGCCGCCGCCAGCGCATCAATCTGCGCAATATAATCCCCAATCTGCTTCTCCAGCTTTTCGGTCTCGCGCTTGTGGGCATCTTCGCCCTGTTCTTCCTTCACAACTTTCAGCGCATCCAAACCGTCCCGACGCAAATTACGCACCGCCACCTTGGCTTCTTCGGCATATTTCTTGGCCAGTTTCACCAACTCCTGCCGCCGCTGCTCATTCAGTTCAGGCAACGGAATCCGAATCATCTGCCCATCCGCCATCGGGTTTAGCCCAAGCCCACTCTCCCGAATCGCCTTCTCCACCGCCGCCATCTGGCTCTTGTCCCACACGTTCACGGTCAAAAGGCGCGCATCGGCCACACTCACCGTGCCCACTTGGCTCAGCGACATTTTGCTGCCATAAGCATCCACCATTACGGGGTCCAGCAAACTGGTCGTCGCCCGCCCGGTCCGCAACCCGCCAAATTCATGTTTCAAACTGGCAATCGCCCCATCCAACCGCTGCTTCAAATCGCTCATAAAAAATCTCCTTTGTTGGCCCGAACATGTATCAAACTAGCCTCAACGTCAATCCTGTGCCACACTCCCTCCATCATGAAATCCCGCCGCCGCCAACACAGCCCGCACCCCCACAAGCACCATAAATCACACCAAAACAAACCCAACCACAGCCACAAACCACCCCAACCCCGCCCCGAAAAACTCGTCGCCCGCATCGAAGACAGCGGCCCCCCAACGCTGGCCAAAGTCCTGAACCGCGACCTCGCCAGCCTCACCTTCCGCCTCAATACTCAAGGCCATACCAACGGCCAAACCCTCCCGCTGGGCACCTTCATCGAATGCACCCCCGCCAACAGCCCCCTCACGCTTAATGTCGAAAAAATCCTCCCCGCCACCGGCGCCGCAACGTGGGCGGCGGTGTGTAATTTCAACCTCCCCACCACCTTCCCACCCACAGTCCAAAAGCAAGCCCAAAGCCTCAAACCCTACCAATGGAACAAGGCCGAAGGCCGCACCGACTGGCGCCAACTCCCCATCATCACGATAGACGGCGAAGACGCCCGCGACTTCGACGACGCCGTCCACGCCGAACCCCTCAAAAACGGCGGCCACAAAATCATCGTCGCCATCGCCGACGTCGCCCACTACGTCCAAGAAGGCACCGAACTCGATAAAGAAGCCCTACTCCGCGGCAACAGCACCTACTTCCCCAATCTGGTCATCCCGATGCTGCCGGAAGAACTCAGCAACAACCTCTGCAGCCTGCGCCCCAACGAAGACCGCCCCGTCCTCGGCGTCGAAATGGAAATCGACGCCCGAGGCACCCTCAAAAAGCACCACTTCCACCGCGCCACCATCCACTCCCACGCCCGCCTCACCTATACGCAAATGCAAAACGCACTAGATGGCAAAAGCCAACTCCAGCCTTGGCTCGCCGGAGCGCAAGGCGCGCAGGCGGCCAAGGCACTCCTCGCCGCCTACCAAACCCTCGCCCAAGCCAAAAAGGAAAGAGGCGCCCTCGACCTCAACCTCCCCGAACTTAAGTTGGAACTCGATAAAAACGGCAAAGTCCAAACCATCGCCCCCCGCCCCCGCCTCACCAGCCACCAAATTATCGAAGAGCTGATGATCCTCGCCAACGTCGCCGCCGCCACCACCCTCTCCAAAAGTGGC
>RFNJ01000109.1 GCA_009927255.1 Pseudomonadota bacterium
GATTTTTTATAGGAAAAAATCGGCCCATCATCCTTCCGGCACGGAAGATTTGAGTTGGGTGGTGTTTTCGTTGGTTATTTTTTGCGGCGGAAGTAGGTGGTGAGGAGGAGGATGGGGAGGGTGAGGGCGAGGGCGAGCCATTGGAGGCAGTAGGAGAGGTGGCGCTGGGGGTTGAAGGGGGGTTGGGGTTGGGCTTGGAGATTTGGATGCGTGGTGGTGGTAGCGGCGAGGTAGTGGGTGCCGGTGGTGGTGCTGATGATGAGTGAGGGGTTGAGGAAGGCGAGTTGGTTGGGGTTGATGGTGATGTCCGGGCCTTTTAGCCAGCCTTTACGTTGGGGGAAGGGTTGCCAGATGCCCGTGATTTGGGTTTGGCTGATGGTGAAGTTGGTGAGGGGTTGGGGAGTGGCCCAGCCTCTTTCAATGATGATGGTTTGACTGGCGGTTTGGAAGGGGGTGAGGATGCGCCAGCCGATTTTTTCGGGGTTGGTGGGGTTGGGTTGATTATCGAGTGCTTTGGTTTGGGCGTTGAGGAAGGTGCCGCTCAGCGTGATGGGGGTTTGTTGTTGGAAGGCGGCGACTTCGGAGAGCCGTTGCTGGTAGCGTTGCCACTGCCAATGGGCGAGGGTGAGGAAAAGTGATTCCAGCCCCACAACGAGCAGCAGGAGAAAAATATGGCGACGGCGCATGAAGTTACGTTGAGGCATGGGGCAAAGTATGGCAAGCTATGACTGAAAATGGATAAACAACAACGCCGCGCGCTGGTTTTGACCGCTTTGATTTTGGGCGGTGCCGTGCTGTTTTTACATGCGGTGAGCGAGATTTTATTGCCGTTTGTGGTGGGGTTGGTGTTGGCGTATTTGTTGAATCCGGCGGTGACGGCGTTGGAGAATCGTGGGGTGCATCGGGGGTTGGCGAGTGCAATTCCGGTTTCGGCTGCTGTAAGCTTAATTGTGATTTTGCTGGTGTTGGGGATTCCGCTTTTGATGGAGCAGATGACCGCTTTTGCCCAGCGGTTGCCAGCGTATTTAAATGCCTTGGAACAACTGGTGCTGCCTAACCGGGTGGCGCGCAGTTTGCAAATTAAGCTGACGATGGAAAGTGTGCTGCGTCCGCTAGGAATGATGGGCGCGCAGGGGGCGGAATGGACCGCACAAGCGTTGCAGCGAATGATTAGTGGGGTGGCGTGGTTGGTGAATATTATTTTGCTGACGGTGATGACGCCGCTGGTGGCGTTTTATTTGCTGGTGGACTGGCCTGCGCTGACCGACAACAGCCTAAAGCAATTGCCACGGCCATGGCGCACGCCGCTGCGGACGATGATGGTGGAGATTGACCTGAAGTTGGCGGCCTATCTGCGCGGGACGATGGCGGTATGCCTGAGCATTGGGATTTTTTATGCGGTGGGGCTGGCGCTGCTGGGGCCGGTGCTGAGCTGGCTGATGGGGACGACGATTCCGACGCTGGAGCTGGGTTGGGTGATTGGTTTGATGACCGGGATTTTTAGTTTTGTGCCGATTATTGGCTCGGCTGTGGGGTTTATTACGATGATGATTGTGGCGCTGATGCAGTATCAGTTACAGGTGGTGGAGCCGTATATTTTTATTCTGCTGCTGTTTATTATTGGGCAGAGCCTGGAGAATTACATTTTGAACCCGCTGCTGGTGGGGAAGCGGGTGGGGTTGCATCCGCTGTGGGTGATTTTTGCTTTGATGGCGGGGGG
>RFNJ01000003.1 GCA_009927255.1 Pseudomonadota bacterium
GGTCTTCGCCACCTGCCGCCTCACCGTTCACGGCCAGCCGCCCAAGCAACCAGCGGTCTACGCCATCTGGCACCAGCAGCTCTTCGCCATGCCGCTCATCGCCCGCCAGCTTGCCACCCCACTCAGTGCGCTCATGTCCGCCAGCCGCGACGGCCGCTTCACCACCGCCACCGCCACCCACTTCGCCATCGGCAGCATCGCTGGCTCCTCGCACCGCGGCGGCAGCCAAGCCCTGCGCGACATGCTCCGCGCCCTCCAAAGTAACCGCAGTATTGCCATCACACCAGACGGCCCCCGCGGCCCCGCCAATCAAGCCAAACCAGGCGCACCCGAACTCGCCAAACTCGCCAACGCCCCCCTCATCCCCGTCGCCGCCTGGTGCCGCCACAGCATCACCATCGGCAGTTGGGATAGCCTCCAACTCCCCCTCCCTTTCAGCCACATCACCCTGCACATCGGCACCGCATTGCCACACCCCACCACCCAAAGCCTCACCGCAGCCCTCAACACGCTTACCGCGCAAGCAAAAGCCAGCCTAAAACCATCGGCCAGCGGTTTACAAAACCATCCATAACCCCTAGCCTCAACCCACCATGATGTTCCTATACCGCGCGGTCAAAGTTCTGCTGTTCCCCCTCATTTTCCTGATCGTCGCGTGGCGTATGTATCGGGGCAAAGAAGAACGCGAACACTTCCACGAACGCCTCGGCCAAACCGAAGCCAAACGCCCCACCGGCAAACTCATCTGGCTGCACGGCGCCAGCGTGGGCGAAGTCGTCTCGCTGCTGCCCGTCATCACCGAACTCCGCATCCAACGCCCCACCCTCCCATTGCTGCTCACCACCGGCACCACCACCGGCCGCGAAATGCTCAGCAAATTCACCCCCACACTCCCCGGCACCGGCCCGCTGTTCATCCAGTACGCCCCGCTCGATACCAACAGCGCCACCACCGCCTTCCTCAAGCACTGGCAACCAACCCTCAGTGTGTTTACCGAATCCGAATTCTGGCCCGAGCTCCTCAGCAAAGCCCCCCGCCCCATCTTGGTCAATGGCCGCATCTCCAACCGCTCATGGCCGCGCTATCAACGATACAGCTGGTTTTTCAAGCCACTGCTCAAACGCTTTGAACTGATGTTGGCGCAAAGCCAAACCGATGTCGAAAGGCTCAAAGCATTAGGCGGCAAACAGGTCTACCACGGCGGCAATTTAAAGTTCGATAGCCAACCCCTCCCCGCCGATGAAACCCAGCTGGAAAAATTCAAGCAAGCCATCACCGGCCGCCCGGTGCTGGTGGTCGCCAGCACCCACCCTGGCGAAGAAGAAATGGCCGCCCAAATCCATATGGCACTCAAGCCTTCGGTGCCGGAACTGCTCACCATCGTCGTCCCCCGCCACCCCCACCGTGGCACGCAGGCCGCCAATGAAGCAATGCGCCACACCAAAGCGGTCAAACGCCGTGGCTTGGGGGAACTCCCCGCCTTGGGCGGCAACCGCCA
>RFNJ01000117.1 GCA_009927255.1 Pseudomonadota bacterium
CCGCCGCTCAGCCATGATGCCCGCAGGCCATCACCTGCACGTTATTTCTTCGCTTGCTCCAGTGCCGCATCAATCACCTGAGTAAAAGCCTCCAGCGGCATCGCGCCGGAAACGCCCTCGCCATTAATCATAAAGTAAGGCGTGCCCCGCGCCCCAATGCCGCTGGCATCCTTCATATCACGCTCAATCTGCCCAGCCGCCGCCGCACTCGCACGGTCGGTGTTAAATTTCGCCACGTCCAGCTTCAGCTCACGGGCAATCCGCTCAAAGGTCGCATCCTCAAGGCTATTTTGGTTATCCCACAGCTTGCTGGAAAACTCCCAGAACTTACCCTGTTTATGCGCCGCAATCGCCGCCGCCGCCGCAGGCTTGGCCTTGGGGTGAAAATCCAGCGGCAAGTGCTTAAATGCCCAGCGCACGCGGTTGCCATATTTCGCCTGTAAAGCCTCCACGGTGGGCTGCACGCGGGCACAGAACGGGCACTCATAGTCACTAAATTCCACCACCGTCACCGCCGCACTGGCTGGCCCACGCACCGGCGTATCACGGTCAATCAGCTTGGCCACCTGCGCCATTTTCTCGCGCTGCTGAAAATCCGCCAAGCTCTTCGCCACCACGTCACCATTGGCGGCAATATACTCGCGCACAATGTTCTGCACCTCCGCCCTGCTCAACCCCTGCGCCATCGCACCAGCACTCACCCAAGCCCCAACGACTACTAAAAAACCAACTGCCAAAATCCCGCGCATCATCCAAATCTCCTTGTTATTATCAATCTGCCACTACCATTGCACAGCCTTCTTTACTTTGGCAAGTCCACCGCTGCCATTTCGCCAATCACCAAAAAACAAACCAGCCGCCCCAAAGAGCGGCTGGTTTTTTACGTTGTGTGTGCTTAGGCTTAGACGTAGCAGTCGTCACTCACCGTGGCGCTGGGGAGGTGACTGCGGTCGTGGAAGCCGACGACGTGATAGTATTTCCCTTCGATTTCCAGCTGCCACTGGATGGGATATTGCTCTGGTTGCAGCGAGGTTGCTGCAGGGAAGAAATCGAACATGTGTTTACCGGTTGCCCGGCACGGCATGTGGATGGCCAACTGATAAACCCATTTGCGGCCGTGGTCGGGCACGTCCTTGTGGCTGGCGCTTGGTGCAGGCGTGGCCAGCAGCTTGGCGCCGTGGTTACGCAGTGTGGTCAGGTCATTCAACGTGAAGACTTCTTTGATGTGCGGTTCCCAAGTGATGGGCTCGGACTTTGGTTCGGCGTGGACGTTTTGCATTCCATTCCTCGTTGGTTAAATGACTAAGTCTTTCTGCCTTTTGGGCGGGGGGAGAAGGCGCTTTTGTGGGCGGGTTGTCAAGGTGGATAAGCGTGCAGTGCAACAAGATTGTGCCGACACTACCGCCGCGCAAAGCGCTTTTCCAGCTCTTCCCGCGTCAGGGTCATGGTGGTCGGGCGGCCATGGTTGCAGGTTAGGCTGCTCGGGGTGTGTTCCATTTGGCGCAGCAGGGCGTTTTGTTCATGCACACTCAAGCGTCTCCCCGCCCGCACACTGTGGTGGCAGGCAATGGTGGCCAGCACATGGTGCAGTTTTTGCTGCAACATCGTGCGGTTAGGCAAGGTTTGCAGGTCTTCCGCCAGTTCATGAATCAACGGGGTCGGGTTAAACGCCCCCAATAACTGCGGCGTCGCCGTCACCGCAAGGCTCGTCGGGCTGTGCGGCTCAATCTCCAGCCCAAACGTCTGCAACTCCGCCGCATGGGCCAACAGCAGGCTGGTTGTGGCAGGGGTCAGCGCCACCACCACTGGCAACAGCAACGGCTGGCTTAAAATCCGTCCTTGGCCAAACTGCTCCTTCAGCTTTTCATAAACCAACCGTTCATGGGCCGCATGCTGGTCAGTAATCACCAAACTCCCTTCAGCGGTCTCCGATACAATATAGGTATTCGCCACCTGTCCCAGCGCCGCCCCCAACGAAAGTGACGGAGCAACATCATGCTCAAGTGACGGCACAGCAAAAGCCTCAGGGCTGCCCAATTCAACAGAATGAGAATGAAGCTCCTCCCCCTTCACCAACTTCTGCGGCGGCGCCTGAAAGTATAGCGAATATGCATGATGCTGAGCAGGCACTTGCTGCATAGCCACCTGCATAGCTGCGGGCACTTTCACCTGCCCAAGCGTCTGCCGAACGGCACTAAAAATCAAACTATAAACCTCCTGCGGCTGCTGAAACCGCACCTCGGTTTTAGCCGGGTGCACGTTCACATCCAGCGCATCCGGTGGCAGAGTAATAAACAGCACCGCCTGCGGGTGGCGGCCTGCCGGTAGCGCATCGCCATAGGCATTGCGCAGCGCCGTGTGCAGCGCCCGCTCTTTTACCGGCCGCTGATTAATAAAAATATACTGCCGCGCACTGGTGCCGCTGTGCAGTGTCGCGGAGCTAATAAACCCCTGAATCGCCATCTCCGGCATGGTTTTAGCTGCCTGCACCTGCAAAACTTGGCGGGCAAATTCCACCCCCAAAACCTGCTGCAAACGCGGCGTGGTAGCATTGAAAAAATCCCCTTGCGCCGCCGGAAAATGCCACGTCTCCACCCCATCTTCCACCACCGTCAGCGTCAGCTGCGGGTGTGCCAGCGCCAGGTTCTTAATCACCGCCTCAATCGCCAATTGTTCCGCCCGTTCGCTTTTCAAAAACTTACGCCGCGCCGGGGTGGCATAAAACAAATCTTCCACCAGCACGGTGGTACCCTGCGGATGCGCCGCAGGCTGCAAAGTACCATGGGGCAAAACTTGCCAAGCCTCCGCCTGCCCCCGCGGCAAGCTGGTCAACGTCAACCGCGCTACCGAAGCAATGCTCGGCAAAGCCTCCCCCCGAAAACCAAAGGTGGTAATCCGGAACAAATCCTCCGTCGTCGCAATCTTGCTGGTCGCATGCCGCTCCAGCGCTAGTTTCAGCTCATCTTTGGCAATTCCATGTCCATTATCAGTCACTTGCAAGCTGGTCAGCCCACTGCGCACCAGGCTAATCTTAACCTGCGTCGCCCCCGCATCCAGCGCATTTTCAGTTAATTCCTTTAAAATACTGGCAGGCCGCTCCACCACCTCACCAGCCGCAATCTGGTTAGCAAGGTTCTCAGGCAAGCGCATAATCGGCATAACCAGCCTTCTACCACGCTTCAGCCAACTTGTCAGGCTAGCCAAACACCGGGGCTTGTTTCCCCAATTTCGTGCCCTATATCTTAAAGTGCGTTCCCACCCGGGGCCGCGTAAGCGCCCGGGAGAAATACCTCGGCGTTTACCCAACATGGCAACAGGAGATATGCCGTGAGGACTCGTGAACAGTTCGTCAACGCCGCAAACACCATGGTCTCGGCAGTCGATGCCAAATCGGCCGATGATGTGGCATCGACGCTTCGCAACTTCGGGTTCGATGTCGAAGTTGCGCCCTGGCGCGAAAACGACCCGACCAGCCCGGTCGATATCCGGGTCTGGCAGATCCAGTCCGGTGCCGATAACCAACGCGAACGGGTCGGCGAGCCGATCCTGTTCCGGGTCTTCCCCGGGCGTGACCAGGTGCCGCAGGCCAACACCGGCGACGCCTACCTCGAGCGGCGGGGCGGCTGACGAACAATCTCCACCGGAGGCGCAGGGTTGTACCCCTGCGCCTTTCGGCATTTTATGCCATCGCCTGCAAACTTTTCAGCGCCGCCAACGATGTTTTCTTAGATTCCTCCACCGCCGGCTGATTAAACGGATTAAGCTGCCACAGCTGCGCCGTCAGCACCGTTTCCAGCAGCAAATGCATCAGCAACTGCCCCAGCTGGTGGGCCGAAGTATCATCCACTTCAAAAACCCGCGTCGGGTGCTCGCGGTTATGGAAGGCCTGCTGCGTCCCCTGTCCCATCGCCAATTGCAAAGTCCCCAGCGCAATCCCATCCGCCCGCTTGGGCCCACGGTTATGGCTGCGCGGAATCACCAAAGTAGTCAGCTTATCTGCCGGCCCCGCCAAATACAGCTGCTGCGCGCTGTGCTGGCTGGCAGGCCCACTGGCACCAATCGGCGTGGTTCCGCGCCCGTCTTTCCCCAGCGATTCCGCCCAAAGCTGCTCATGCCAAGCCGGCAACGTCCGCAAGGGCTCACCATAAGCATAAAGCAAATGCATCGTTTTGCCCTTGGCCAGCGCCGCCGCATGTAGCGCCGCTCCCAGTGCAGGCGCACTACCCAGCGGATTCTCCAACCAAGCCTCCATCACCTCCCGCGCCCCGCTATGCAACGCTGCCACATCCACCCCACACAACAGCGCCGGAATCGTCCCCGTCTCTGCAAATACCGAGTACCGCCCCCCAAGCAACGGGTGATGCGGCAACACCGGCAAACCCAGCCCCTCCGCCCACTGGCGTAAGGTGTTAGCCCCCTGCGGCCCGGCTGGCTCAGTCACCACCACACAACGGCCTTGCAAAGCAATTTTCTTCGCCGCAAAAGCTGCCGCCAAAACATCCATCTGGCTCACTGTTTCTAGTGTAGTGCCCGACTTACTAATAATCACCATCGCCGTCTGCTCCAAAGGCAAATGCGCTATCAAATCTGCCATTGCTACGGGGCATAGGTGGTCTAAAAAATGCAATTTCGGCCCCCGCAAACCAGTGGGGTTCGCAAACGTGCTCACCAACCGCCCGCCTAAGCTCGAACCTCCCATCCCCAAAATCAGCACATGCCGATATGTCTCTCCCCAGCCCGCCACTGCCCGCGCCGTCGCCTCAGGCAAGGTCAAAGCACTGGTAAAGGCTGGAAACTTACCCGCCTGAATCTCCCCCCTCAGCGCCAAAATCGGCGTCTCCGCCGCCTGCAGCGCCGCATGCAAATTAGCCTCAGTAAGCTTCAAAGCCTGCAGGGCAGGGGTGAGATTTTGTTGCATGATCTGTTTCCTTCCTTCGATGATTACGACGATTTATAAATCCAACAACGCCCGTGCAAAAGCCTCCGCCTGATAAGGCCCCAAATCTTCCAACTGTTCACCAAACCCCAGCGCATGCACCGGCAGTTGCGGAAACTTCTCCGCCAAAGCCAATAAAAACCCCGCCTTGGCCGAGCCATCCAACTTGGTCACAATCAATCCCGTAATCGGCGTCGCTTTACTAAAATCTTCCACTTGCTTCAGCGTCGCTTGGCCCAGCGTACCATCCAGCACCAGCACGGTGTGTTGCGGCGCTTGGGGGTTCAGCTTTTGCAGCACGCGGGGGATTTTCTCCAGCTCCGCCAGCAAATCAGCACGGTTCGGCAACCGCCCCGCCGTATCAATCAACAACACAGTCGCTTTGGCTTTCTGCGCATGTTCCTGCGCCATATAGGCCACGCTGGCGGGGTCAGCGTCGGGTTTGGTAATAATCTCAACATCAGCCCGCTTTGCCCACACCTGCAATTGCTGGGTGGCCGCCGCACGGAAGGTATCCGCCGCCGCAATCACAACTTTATGCCCCTGCCCACTCAGCTGCGCCGCCAGCTTGCCAATCGTGGTGGTCTTGCCGCTACCATTCACCCCCGCCACCATAATGGTGGTAAGGCCTTTTTTACCCAACTCCAACGGCTGAGCTTTTGGCAAACGCGCAGCAATCAGCGGCGCCAAAGCTTGTTTTAAATTCTCCTCAGTCAGCGGCTCCGGCACTCCCGCTTTCTCCAACGCCTTAATCAACGCAGTGGTCGCAGGCAACCCAACATCCGCCGCCAACAGCGATTCCTCCAGCTTTTCCTTAACTTCCGGCGTCAGGCTGGCCCCCAACCCCACCGCACTTTTCAAGCCCGCCGTAAGGCTAGCCGCCGATTTTTTCAGCCCCGAGGTAATGCGCGAAAGCCATGACATACCCGCTTTATGGCGTAGTTGGTGAAGTTTGTATAGATGGCAAAACAGCAGGAGTTGTTAAAACCGGTGTGGTTAAAGCCTGTTCCGGAAATGCCAATTGCCGCGCCACCAAAGTCTCTTTCGCCGCCTGCTGCATCGCCAAAAACGGACTATTCAACCACAGCGCCACGAAGGGAAAAACAAACACAAACGCATAGGCATAGTGGCGGTGGCGGCAGGCGGAGAGGAAAGCAAGTCCAAACAGCCCCCACACAAACATCATCGCCGCACCCGTGCCCAACAATGCCGGGTTACCCTGCGCCAAGTACAAATGCCCCGCCCCGGGGAAAAGCCCAATCAGCCCCACCAATTTTTGCCGTGTTGCCTGCTGTAAGTTAAACGCCATCAGCTTCAGTTGCAGCGCCTGCGCGGCAGGAATATTGTACGTCTCAATTACCGCCCCTTGCCCCGCTTGCTGCCAAACATGATGCATCAAAATCGCCTGCGCCCAGGGTTCGGCAGCGTAGGTTTGGTGCAGCGTTTGCAGCAGCTGGGTGTAGGCATCACCTGTGCTGGTGCGCGCGAGGGCGGTGTAGATTTGCGGCAATTGGGTGGTGGGTTTGAATTCTTCGATGATGGCTTTGAGGGTGGTGGCGGCTTGGGTGAGTTGGTTGGTTTTTTCTTGCATTTCGGCGACTTTGAGGAGGGCTTTGAGGCGGTCTTCGGCGTAGGATTGGTGGGCGACGCGCTGCCATTCCAGCAGTGCGCTGGGGTAGTCGCCTGCTTTTTCCAGCATGGTGGGAAAGGTGGTGTCGGCCATTTTTTCTACTGCCGCCAAGGCCGGGGTTTCGATGGCGGGGAGGTTGGGGCCGGGGGTGCCGTCGAGCTTGCCAACGGTGGGTTGGGCCAATGCAACGGCACCGCACATAAAAAAGAGGGTGACAAGTTGATAGTTGATAGTTGTAAGCTTATTGAGCATGGCGTTTTTTTATTGTGCTTGTTGATTGACCCATCAGCTTTATAGATGAGGGAGGGCTTGCCGCCAAGCGGCAGAATTGATACAGCTAGGGTATGTTTGAATTTATCAGCGAAAAACTTGGCAAAGCGATGAGCTTTTTCTCCGGCAAGGGGCTGCTGACCGAAGCCGATGTGGACGCCGGGCTGCGCGAACTGCGGATGAGCCTGCTGGAAGCCGATGTGGCGCTGCCCGCAATTAAGCACCTGCTGGGCATTGTGCGCGAGCGGGCGGTGGGAGAGGCGGTGTTGAAGGGAGTGAATCCCGGCCAGCAAATTGTGAAGATTGTGTATGATGCGCTGCTGGAACTGCTGGGCAGCGAAACCAAGCTGGAGCTGAAAGGCGCGGCGCCGCAGGTGATTTTGCTGTGTGGCCTGCAAGGTGGGGGGAAAACCACCACAGCGGGGAAGCTGGCGAAGTGGCTGATGGACACTCGAATTCATGGGCGCAAGCAAACGGTGATGCTGGCGAGTTTGGACGTTTATCGGCCTGCGGCGATTGAGCAGTTGGGGATTTTGGCGGAAAAAGTGGGGGCTTTGGGGTTTGAGAGTGACAGCGACAAGGTGCCCGTGCGGGCCAAGGCGGCATTGGCGGCAGCGAAAAAGCAGGGTGCCGATGTGCTGATTTTGGACACTGCCGGGCGGACGGTGGTGGATGCTGAGTTGATGGATGAGTTGGCGGATGTTCATGCTTTGGCCAAGCCGAGTGCTACGTTGCTGGTGGCGGATGGTCAGGTGGGACAGAGCGCGGTGGAGGTGGCGCAGGCTTTTCATGCTCGCGTGCCTTTAACTGGTTTGGTGCTGACGCGGATGGATGGTGATATGCGGGGTGGGGCGGCGCTTTCGATGCGGCATATTACCGGCGTGCCAATTTTGTTTTTGGGGTTGGGAGAGAAGCTGGAGGCGTTTGAGGTTTTTCGTCCTGAAGGCATGGCGGGCCGCATTTTGGGCCAAGGCGACGTGGTGGCGCTGGTGCAAAAAGTGCAGGCGGCTACGCAGGGCGAAGACAGCGCCAAGCTGGAACAAAAGCTCCTCAGCGGCCAAGCGCTGGACATGAATGATCTGAAAAAGCAATTTGCAATGATGAAACGGCTGGGCGGGATGGCAGGGTTGCTCGACCTTATGCCCGGCATGGGCAGCATGAAAGATAAAATTGCCGGGCAGGTGGATGATAAAATGATTGCGCGGCAGATTGCGGTGGTGGATTCCATGACGCCTGAAGAACGACGTAAGCCAATGATTTTGAATGGAAAACGCCGCCTGCGCATTGCCAAGGGGGCGGGAGTGACGGTGCAGGATGTGAACAAGCTGGTGAAGATGCATGAGCAGATGAACCAAATGGCCAAAATGATGCGCGGCGGCGGCCTGCAAAAGCTTTTGGGGCGGATGCGCTAAAAAGGCTTGTATAAATGGTTGTTTTACGCTACTAGGCGGGTGCTGTGCGGTGGTTTTTATCACCCCGTGGCAACTGGCTAGGATAGTCTGGCCGGGCCTGCTGCCGCAAGGCAGGCAGGATGCGGAAGGTGCATATCTTCCGAGTGTTAATGAATGAGAGACGATGCGATGAGCGTAAAAGTACGATTGATGCGCGGTGGCCGTGTGAGCCTGCCGTTTTATACCATTGTGGTGGCCGATAGCCACCGTGGCCGCGACAAAAAATTTATTGAAAAGCTGGGCTACTTTGCCCCCAAAGCGCGCGGCGAAGATGTGCCGTTCAGCCTGAACGAAGAACGCCTCAATCATTGGGTTGGCCTTGGCGCACAAGTTACCGATGTGGTGGCACGTTTGCTGGTGAAGCACAACGTTGGCCCGCAAAAAGTCCGCGACCGGATTACCAAGGTGAAGGCCCGCCGCATCCGCGCCGCCGAAGCGATTGCCAAGGACAAAGCCGCCAGCGAAGCCAAAAAGGCGGCAGCTGAGGCCAAGAAGGCGGCGGCTGCGGAAGCTGCTGCGGCGGCTCCAACTGAGGCACCTGCTGCGTAATGACGAAGAAAAATGCCCAAGACTGGGTAACTGTGGGGGCCTTGCGAGGCCCCCATGGCTTGCGGGGGATGGTGAAGGCTAAGATTGGGTTGGATGACCCGGATATGCTGCTGAGTGGGCCTGTGGTGGCTGAAGATGGGCGACAGTGGCGGGTGAAAAAATGGCAGCAGGTGGGGCAAGGGTTATTGGCGCTGCAGCTTGAAGGAGTGGCGAGCATTGAGGCGGCGGAAGGCTTGCGCGGCATAGCGATTAAGATGGATCGCAGCGGGTGGGCGGTGGATGAAGGTGAAGTGTTTGTGGCGGCGTTGGTGGGGATGGTAGTGCGTGATGCCGTAGGTGATGAAGTGGGGCGGGTGGTGGCGGTGACGGAGCTTCCGGCGGGGCCTGCGGTTGAGATTGAGGTGAACGGCAAACGCGGGCTGGTGCCAGTGGCGGTGGAGTTTATGGCAGTTGCAGAGAGCATTACCTTGACCGAGCTGGGTGAGGATGTGCTGCAGGTGGCAGTGGGTTGACGAGACGTTGGTTGTGGTGGTATCTGTTTGAATAGACTGCACTCTGGCACGGAGAGACCAATGCCGAAACACCACCAAAGAGAACTTTTACCATCAGGCGATTTTTCAGCCGATGCCGAATATTGGGGAAAACTGTTTGATAACTACAGCCGTCGTCAAGAAATCCTGCCCAACCTAGAAAATTTCAAACACTTACTGGCACGGCTCGCCTCAGCCACCAAGCAATCCCCTCAGTGTTCCCACGCAGAAGTCTTGCACTTTGTCGCCTACCTACAAGAAGCCCGCGCCTTTCAAGCCGCTGCCGATGCCGCACATCAGCAAAAAACAGCCGGCAATCGTCTCAGGCGTCAGCGCAGAAAGCAAGCGCAAGCCAACAAGCCCCGCTAGGGGCTTGTTGGTTGTCTTGACGACAACCCGCCAAACAAGCTATTTCTCAATCACTACCTGCAATCGCATCCGTTTCCCGTCAGCTCTTCTCTTACGGAGACTCCCATGACCACCACCCACACCCCTGCCGAAATCGTCCGCCACATCGCACAGCACCGCTGGCTACAGCAACAACTCCAAACCGCGGTTAAGGATTGGAACTTTATCCAAACAGGCCTAGATGACTGCTTCCCCAACACTTTTGGCCGCTTGCCACAAGTAAGCAAACAAAACAACCTACGTGTGCAGGCAGAAGCCGACCCAGATAATCCTGATGTTTGGCGGATGGCAAGTATTTTTGGCCTCCCCGACCACGGCTATAATTGGTTCGTCATCGCCCAAGTGCTGCCAGCAAGCCATATCCACAACGCGCAAACTGGCTGCGTGCAGCTGGTGGCAGATGTCAGGTTGCAGCAAGTACCATACAACCCAGACCAAGAGACCATCAGCATGTGGTGGCAAAGGATCGATCAACTCTTCCGCCCTACGTCAACCAACGATCAACCAGTAGCATCCCCGCAACCGGTCTACATCGTCAAGCAACCCCAACCGGTACGCGTCATTCCGGTTGATTAACCAACCCTACAATAAACAAGGCCCCAACCGTCACCACGGTTGGGGCCAACCGCACTTTATGCTAAACAACCCCATGCCCATCACCATCCGCGCCACCGAAGACGTCTCCCCCACCCAAACCTACGCCCACAGCCAGTGGCAACACAACCCCGCCATCTCGCCGGATTACTGGCACGAGTCCCAAGGCCACACCCACAGCCGCATCGCGCTGAACTGGCAAACCGAAGTCACCCAACCCGAACTGCTGGCCCAAGGCACCAACCTCCTCCTCACCACCCCCGCCACGCTCAGTCAAGCCCAAGCCGCCATCACCACCAGCGGCATTCCAACTGCCTCATTCATCCTCCTCCACAGTCTTACTGCCCCCCAATTGGAACGCTTCACCCCACCCGCACACCAAATCAACCTCATTCCACTCTATCTTCCCACCCATTCCCACCCCGAAGGCACCCCCACCTCACCCCCCAATAAATACCAAATAAATACCAAATCCACCCACGAAAATGCATTAAAAATGCTGGAAGAACTCACCCACCAAGGCCATATTTCCAGCTACGGACTGGCCGATAATAATATAATAAATCAAAATCCAGAAATTCCCCTGCATGAATGGCTCGAAATGGCCGCCACCGCCGCCTCCCACGTCCATGGCCGCCAAAAACGCCCCGCCCTACGCTGGCTCGCCGCCCCACTCAGTCTCCTCAATCTTAATCTCCTCACCAGCCAAAACACCCAACATAAACAACAGGTTGTTAGTCCACTGGAACTCGCCGCCCGCCTCCACCTGGCCACCATCGGCGTCGCGGAAACCATGCCCAACCCCACCCCACCACCCCCCGTCGCGTTGCAAGCCCTCACCCACTTTGCCCAAGCTGAACAACAGCTTAGCCATACTCTGGGCGGCTGGCCAACCGCCAACGGCCAGCCGCTGTTCAGCGCGCTTGCCATTTTGGGGCAAGGGCAAGCGCCATGGCCCACCCCCCAGCACTGGCAAGGCTGGCAGCAGCACGTTTTTCCTATCCTAAACAACTACTTCACCACCCACCACGCCCCCCAAGCCACCGCCTATTTGGCCGCTTTAACAGCCCTGATTCCCCACGGCCCCGCCCTCGCCACCGCCGCCGCCCAGCCACTGCTGCACGCCGCAATTCAGCAACTTTCCCCTCATTTTCCAAACACTTGGCACGCCGAATCCGCCGCCACCCAAGCCGCGCTGCTGCTTTCCAGCCTCCCCGCCCTCACCGCGCTTGCCCTCACGTCCCCACTTAACATTAACCCCTTGCAAGTATTGGCAAAACATCCCAACCCATCTTTTCTCCTCCAAACCCCTTGACCAACTTATCCACACCCCCTATTGTCCGCCCCACGCCCACGCCGCCCTAAAATTTTCGGCCCGTGATATTAAATGAAGCAGGAGAGCCAAAACCGATGGCCCACACCAAACAACAACGCAAAAGAATCCGTCAAGATTCAGTGCGTTACGCCGCAAATTCCGCCCGCCGTTCCCGCGTCGGCACCTTCCTGAAAAAGTTTGAAGACGCCCTCAAGTCCGGCGAAAAAACCTCCATCGCCAGCACCTTTAAAGGTGCAATGAGCGAATTGGCCAAGGCCGCGCAAAAAGGTGCCCTCACCAAAGGCGCCGCCGCCCGCAAAATCAGCCGTTTAGCCGCCCGGATTCGTGGCCAAGCCACCGGTAGCAAAGCGTCTGCCTAAGCGCTCCTTACCACGCTTCATTTTTATCGAAAAAGCCCGCACTCAGCCACCGCTGAGGGCGGATTTTTTGTGATGTAAGTGTATGAAAATCAACATAATTTTTATATTGACACCACCCCCCATCCCCCCCATTCTTCTCTCCACCACCTAACAACCAACCAACAAAAAAGGCCTGCAATGCCCCTCTCCGCCGCGCCCGCCCCTGCTGTCCATTTGGCTCCGAACTTAGCGGCCGTTCAAGCCTCGTTGTCACCCTCTTTGTCGCAAGTCTGGGCCTCACTCCAACCTGCGCTATTAGCGGAATTCGGCGCCGAAAACCACGCCGCCTGGCTCGCCCCGCTGCGCATCCACAGCGCTACCGCCAGCACCCTCACCTTCGCCGTGCCTACCAGCTTTTTCGCGCAATGGATCACCACCCACTACCAGCCCCGCCTCAGCGAAATCCTCAGCCAAGCCGCAGCCACGCCCATCACCCTCAGCCTGCAAATCATCCCCACATTCAGTAACTTACCCACCACTACTGCCGCCAGCCAGCCAGCCGCGCAGCAACCTGCCACCCAACCTACCAACCAGCCCGAGTGGCTCCAAGGTAGCCGCCTCGATAGCCGCTACACCTTCGCCCACTTCGTCACTGGCAAGTCCAACCAATTCGCCTTCACCGCCGCGCAAAGCGTGGCGGAATCCCTGGCTTCTGGCAAAGTCGTCTACAACCCCTTCTTCGTCCACGGCGGCGTAGGGCTTGGCAAAACCCACCTGATGCACGCCATCGGCCACACGGTGCTTGAAAACCAAGCCAAGACCAACGTGCTCTACCTCTCCGCCGAGCAATTCATGTATAAATTCATCCGCGCACTGAAGGAAAAAAATACCCTCGGCTTCAAAGACTTATTCCGCAATGTGGACGTCCTGATGATCGACGACATTCAATTTGTCGCCGGCAAAGATAACACCCAAGAAGAATTCTTCCACACCTTCAACACCTTGGTGGAAAGCGGCAAACAAATCATCCTCACCGCCGATAAATCTCCGCACGAATTGGCCAATATCGAAGATCGCCTGAAATCCCGCCTCAGCAGCGGCCTCACCGTGCAAGTTCACGCACCGGAAGAAGAAACCCGCCTCGCCATTCTCCAGCACAAAGCCGAAACGCTGAACACCAGCATTTCCGCCGAAGTTTTGCAATTGCTCGCCCAACACATCGCCAGCAACGTCCGTGAGCTGGAAGGCGCTCTCAACCGCCTTGTCGCCTACTCCCGCCTTACGGGTGAAGCCCTCACCCCCGCGCTGGCGCAAGAACAACTGCGCGACCTCTTCCGCACCTACACCCGCGTCATCACCATTGAAGATATTCAACAAAAAGTCGCCACCCAGTTCAACATTCGGGTGGCGGACATGCACAGCCCCCGCCGCACGCGCGATTTAGCCCGCCCGCGCCAAGTTGCCATGTATCTCGCCAAGCAGCTCACCAGCAGTTCCTACCCGGATATCGGCCGGGCTTTCGGCGGGCGGGACCACACCACCGTCATCCACGCCTGCGAAACCGTGGTCGCCCTGCTCCCGCGCGACGCCAAACTGGCCGAAAACGTTCAAATCGTCACCCGCACCCTCCAAGGCCGCTAGGTTGTTCGCCTAAACCAGAATACACTGCCTACAACCTCAGCAATTTGCTTGCTCAGTGTCTCGCGCACGCCTATTCTGCGCCCATGCAACTCTCCATTTCCCGCGAAACCTTCGTCCGCGCCCTGCGCCACACCAGCAACGTTGTGGAAAAACGCTCCACCATCGCCATTCTGGGCAACGTGCGCCTGCATGCGCAGAACAACCGTTTGGAAACCACCGCCACCGATAACGACATCGCCGTGCAAGGCACCGCCGAAGCTTTCGTCGATAAACCCGGCACCACCACCGTGGGCGCGCTTAAACTGTTTGAAATTATCAATAAAATCCCCGAAGGTTCAATGGTCGGGCTGGAACTGGCCGATGGCGGCAGCCGCCTCACCGTCACCGCCGGCAAAAGCAAATTTAGCCTCGCCACCTTGGGCGCCGAAGCTTTCCCGGACATGACCAAAATCAGCGGCGGCACCTCCTTCACCCTCTCCGCGGTAAACCTGAAAAAACTGCTGGATCGCGTCCAATTCGCCACCAGCGCCGATGAAACCCGCGCCTACCTCACCGGTGTGTATCTCCATGTCATTCAAGCCGATGGCCAAGCCCTACTGCGCACCGTCGCCACCGATGGCCACCGCCTCGCCAAAGCCGATATTCCCTGCCCCGAAGGCGCCGAAGACATGCCCGCCGTCATTCTCCCCCGCAAATGTGTGAACGAATTGAAGAAGTTGGCTGATGAGAGCAAAGATATCAAACTCACCATCACAGATAAAAAAATCCAAGCCGAAGCCACCGACATCACCTTAACAAGCAAAGTGATAGACGCCACCTACCCCGACTACGACCGCGTCATTCCCAAAGACAACCCCACCAGTCTCACCGTCACCCGCCGCAGCCTGCTGCAAGCGGTGGAACGCGTCAGCATCCTCAGCCACGAAAAAACCCGCAGCGTGCGCTTTAATGCCTTGGAAAATGCGTTGGCCCTTTCGGCAAATAACCCTGACCAAGAAAACGCCAGCGAAGAAGTCAAGGCCGACTACGCCGGCACCCCGCTGGAAATCGGCTTCAACGCCCGCTACTTGGCCGATATCGGCAGCCAAGTTGGCGGCGACGACATTGTGTTTTATTTCAAAGACGCTTCCTCACCCGTGCTGGTGAAAGACCCCACCGACCTCACCACCACTTTCGTGGTGATGCCGATGCGCGTATAAAAAACGCGTAAGAACAAAAAGGGGCGCACCAGAATAAAAAACGGGCCAGGGGGAGGAGGTGCCCGCAATAAAAAATCGATTTGGGCAAAACAGGGAGGCTCACCCTCCCTGTTTTTGTCTGCTGGAAGGGATATTCTCTCTCCATTACTCCAACTCTTAAAATAGCACGAAGGGGTTAAGGGGCGTAGCCCCTTAGGCGGCGGATGCCGTCATTGCGAGCCGAAGGCGCGGCAATCTCACTTTCTTACCCTACTTCAGCCCCCGATGCTCCCCCACACTAAAAGCCGCCACCTGCACCACAGTATTGGTCAGCTTCCAAGCCTCATCCAGAAGCTTTTTCTCGGTGGCGGAAACAATCCCCTGCCGCAACGCCAAAGTGTTCAGCATCAGCGCTGCATCCGCCGCAGGCGCAGGCTTTTTCAGCAGCCCAATCTTCATCGCCTGCGCAATTTTCTTCTGCGCCCCCTGCGCCGCCAACACCGCCGCATAGGCGGCTTCCAGCATGCCAAGGCTTGGCTCTTTGCTATCTGGCAGATGAATCTCCGCCGTCAACGCCCGCCGCACACCGGTATTCTCATCCAGCACGCTATCCACCAGTCGCTCCATCTGCGCATCGCGCAGCGGGCGGTGGCGCAGGCCAAACGGCAGCACCACCCAACGCACCGCCCCAGCCAGCAGTTGGTTGGGCAAGTTCGCCAGCACGCCATCAATCGCGCTCTCGGCCATATAGAATGCATGGCTGATAGCATAATCAATCACCGCCTTGTGCTCTTTGGGATTTTTATCATCATGTGCCTGCTTCAGCACCGCGCTGGCCAAATAAAGCCAGGCAAAAGCATCAGCATAGCGTCCGCTTAAGTGTTCGCGGCGCTTCAAGCTGCCACCCAGCGTAATCAGCCCCACATCCGCCACCACCGCAAACATCGCACTTAGGCGCGCCAGTTTCCGCACCTGCTTGCGGTTTTTCACCTTACGCGCCACTGGCACTAGCCAGCTGCCCAACACCCCCAGCACCAGCGCCCGTGCCATGTTGCGGCACAGGTGATTTATGTGGCCAAACAGCGCGGTATCAAACGCTTTCACATCACCCGCGCCAATCGCCGCCACTTCAGCTTGCAAGTATGGATGGCACCGAATTGCTCCCTGCCCAAAAATAATCAACGAACGCGTCAAAATGTTCGCCCCCTCCACCGTAATCCCAATCGGAATCGCACTGTAAGGCCGGCTTAAAATATTCGCCGGTCCACGGCAAATTGCGCCACCCGCCATAATATCCATGCCATCGTTCACCGCCGTGCGCATGCCTTCGGTCAGGTAAGCCTTGGCAATCGCCGAAACCACCGAAGGATGCTCCCCCGCATCCACCGCCCCACACGTCAAGCTACGCGCCGCACTCATGGTATAAGCCAGCCCCGCAATCCGTGCCAATCGCTCGCGCACACCCTCAAACTTACCAATCGGCATGCCAAACTGCTGGCGCACTACCGCATAAGCGCTGCTGGCACGTAAGGCCAGCTGCGCACCGCCCACACTCAGCGATGGCAACGAAATCCCCCGCCCTGCCGAAAGCGCCTCCATCAACATCCGCCAACCTTGCCCGGCATAAGCCTCGCCACCAATAATATAATCCAGCGGCACAAATACCTTTTCACCACGCAGCGGCCCGTTTTGGAACGGCACGCCCATCGGGTCATGGCGCTGGCCAATCACCAGTCCCTTGGTGTCGCGCGGCAGCAGCGCCAACGTAATGCCAATCTCGCTTTTCTCGCCCAGCAAATGCTCGGGGTCATAAAGCCGGAACGCAAGCCCCACCACGGTGGCCACCGGCGCCAACGTAATGTAGCGCTTGTTAAAGGTTAAATAGATGCCGGTAATGGTTTTGCCCTGCCACTTGCCCTTGCCCACCACGCCCACGCTGGTGCCATTGGCGGCATCCGATCCCGCATGCGGCTCGGTCAAGCCAAAGCACGGCAATTCTTCGCCGGTCGCCAGCTTTTTCAAATAACGCTTTTTCTGCTCTTCGGTACCATACCGAATCAGCAATTCGCCAGGCCCCAGCGAATTCGGCACCATCACCGTAATCGCCGCCGTCAGGCTGCGGCTGGCAATTTTGGTCACCACTGCCGCATGGGCGTTGGCCGAAAAACCTAAGCCGCCATGCTCGCGTGGAATAATCATCCCCAAAAATTTCTTATCTTTAATAAATTTCCACACCTTCGGCGGCAAGTCGCGCAACTGGGCAATTTCATGGTCATCCAGCATGTCGCACAGCTCGGCAGTCGGGCCATTTAAAAACGCTTCTTCCGTCGCATTCAGCGGCTTAATCCGAAAGTTAAACAGCTTGTTCCAGTTCGGCTTGCCGCTAAACAACTCGCCATCCCACCACACCGTCCCCGCTTCCAGCGCAATGCGCTCGGTGTCGCCAATCACCGGCAAAGTTTTAGCCGCCAGCTTCATCGCCCAGCTTGAAATCAACACCCGCCGAACAGCCGGAACCCCCAAAACCACCGCCAACACCGCCACACCACCCGCCACCGCTTGCCACACCAGCGGGTTGCTGCATCCCGCCGCCCAGCACGCCCCCAGCAGCAGCGCCGCCGCGCTTACCCATGCCCAAAATCCCTTGCCATGCCACGCCAGCGCCACCATCAGCAGCGGCGCCGCAATTACCAAAACCGGCCATTCAATCATCGGCAGTTGGTTCATTACATTATTCAGCATCTCCATCTCATCACCTTTCATTCACTAATTGCGCAGCGGCTTGCCCTTGCGCAGCATATGGATAACCCGCGCCCGCGTGCCATTGGTCGCGCTCAGGCGCATAAAGCTTGCCCGCTCCAGCTCCAGCACATCGTCTTCGGTCAGGGTAAAGGTATGGTCATAGCGCGGGCTGGCGGTCAGCGCAGCGGCCAGCTCGGTGCCCACCACCACATCATGCTTGGTCGCCAAGCCCTTGTTGACAAAATCCTTCAGCGCCAGTTTCAACGCCGCCAAACCACTTAGTCCCGGCAGATTGTAAACAAACGGCTTAGGCGGCACAAAATCCGGCACCATCGCCAACGCCCGCGCCTTCGCCGCCGCCAGCAAACGGTCGCGGTTCATCACAATCTCATCGGTGTGGCGTAAGAATAAAAGGTCGCGGCTTTCGGCGGCCGATTTCCCCACCTTCGCCGTCGCCACCGTCTCAAACACCTGCGCCACCGCAGGCATTGGCCCGCCCTTGTGGCGCGGCGCGGTGGCGGCGCGGCCCAGCAATTCCTTGCAGCCGCCCCAGCCGGGGATAATCCCCACCCCCACCTCCACCAGCCCAATGTAACTCTCGGCATGCGCCACCAACGCATGGCAATGCAGCAACGTCTCCGCCCCGCCGCCCAGCGCCATTCCTTGCGGCGCGCCGACAATCGGGAACGGCGCGTACTTCATCGCCTGCATCTGCCCCTGCCCATACACCAAAATCCACCGAATAAACGGGTAAAGCCGCAGCACGCTGGCCAAGTAAAGCATCAAAATATTGGCCCCAACCGAAAAATTGCTCCCCTCATTATAAATCACCATCGCCTTGAATCCCAGTTTCGGCAGCTTCCGCACCGCCCGCCCCATCATCCATAAACTCAGCGGGTTTAGGCTGTTCATCTTGCTATGAAATTCAAGGCACGCCACGCCATCGCCAATGTCCCACACACTCGCCGCGCTGCACCCAAACAACCGCTTACTACGCCGCTTCACATCTTCCAGCAGCAGCACGCCAGCAGGGCGCTTCAGCGGCACATAAACCCCGCTGGTGGTCAAAAAGCACAGCTGCCCATCCTGCACCCGGTAAAGGCTGCGCCCCGCCGCCACCTCAATAATCTTTGGCAGCGGCTTACCCATCGCCCGCACTTGCTCGGCAAACCAAGCCACTCCCAGTCGGTCAATCAGCTCAAACGGCCCATATTTCCAGTTAAACCCCAGCCGCATCGCCGCATCCACCTGCGCCAAGGTGCTGGCAATGCTGCCACTATGAGTCCCCACCAACTGCGCACTATAAAGTAAAGTTTCCAGCAGCACTTTCTTGGCATAACGGGCAGGCAAGCTGTCATGCTCCAGCATGGCTCTCAAACCTTTACCCTTCGCCAACCCCGCCGCCGCTACCTTGGGCCGCTTAGCTGCAATGTGCTTCATCTCTCCACCCGCTGCCATTGCTGGCAAATCCAATACCAGCTTGTTCTTGGCGGCATCCAGCATATAAAACCCGCCCTTGCCCTTGCGCCCGGTAAACCCCGCGCCAATCAACTGCCCCAGCAGCTCTGGCGCTGGCCCCAACTGCCGGAACATATCCTGCGCTGGCAACTGCCCCAACATGCTACCCAGCACATGCGGCATCAAGTCCAACCCTACCAAATCCAGCAACCCAAACACCCCCGTCGCCGGTATCCCCGCAGGCTTGCCCAAAACCGCATCCGCCTCCTCAACGCTCACCCCCATTTTCAGCCCATGCACCACCGCCGCATGCAACCAATACGTCCCAATCCGGTTGGCAATAAACCCCGGCGTATCTTTGGCATGAATCACCGTCTTCCCCAGCCGTCGGTCACAAAAATCCTCAATCGCCGCCACCGCTGCGGGCACCACATCACCATGGCTCACCAGCTCCAGCAAGCGCAAGTAGCGTGGCGGATTAAAAAAGTGGGTAATCACAAAATGCTGTTTAAAGCTCGCCGTCTGCCCCTTTACCAGCTGCGCCAGCGGAATGGTCGAGGTATTGGAACTCACAATCGCCCGCCCATGCCGATGCTTGGCAATCATATGATAAATCTGGTGCTTCACCTCAAGCTTCTCAATCACCGCCTCCACAATCCAGTCGCACTCCTTAAGCCGCGCCGCATCGCTCTGCGTATTGCACGGCGTAATCAGCGCCGCATTTTTCGGGTGCATCAACGCTGCGGGATTACTCTTCTTCAGCTTCTCAATCGCCCCCGCCGCAATCCCGCTCATCGCCGCACGGCTGCGCGCCCCCTCCACGGGTCGGTCAAACAACAATACCGGAATCCCCGCATTCGCCACCTGCGCCGCAATCCCCGCGCCCATCACCCCCGCGCCAATCACCGCCACCTGCTTAATTTCATAAGTCCTCGCCGCAGAACCACCCCGCCGCTCAACGCTCCGCCGCTCCACCTTCGCCGCACCGCGCGCTGTCTGCCGACGCTCCGCCACCCGTCGTTCACCACCACGCGGCATCATTTTTTTAGCGGCTACTGAAGCCCTCCGCACCCCCTTCTTGGCAACCCGCGCCGCCATCGCTTACGCCCGCTCCAGCACGGTGGCAATGCCTTGTCCGCCGCCAATGCATTGGGTCGCCAGCGCATATTTGCCCTTCAAAGTCTTCAACAGCAGCGCCGCCTTCCCCGTAATCCGAGCACCGGATGCCCCCAGCGGATGCCCCAACGCAATCGCCCCACCATGCAAATTTACGCGTTTCGTATCAAGTTTCAGCTCCTGCAAAACCGCCAGCGATTGCGCCGCAAAAGCCTCATTCAACTCCACCACATCCATCTGCCCCAGCGTCAAGCCCGCGCGCAGCAAGGCTTTGGTGGAAGACTCCACCGGCCCCAAGCCCATAATCTCTGGCTGGCAGCCCGAAATCGCCACACTCTTAATCCGCGCCAAAATCGGCAACTTATGCCGCTTGGCAAAGCTCTCACTCGCTACCATCACCGCCGCCGCGCCATCTGTAAGCGGTGAAGACGTCCCCGCCGTCACCGTCCCCTTGGCATCAAACGCTGGCTTTAAGCTACCCAAACTCTCCATCGTGCTGTCGGCCCGCACGCAGCCGTCCACCGCCACCGTCCCCGCCCCGGTCACAATTGGCACAATCTCATCCTTAAAGCCGCCACTTGCCTGCGCCGCCGCTGCGCGCTTGTGGCTTTCCAGTGCAAAAGCGTCTTGCGCACTTCGTTCAATCTTAAATTTCTTCGCCAAGTTCTCCGCCGTCTCGCCCATGCCCATGTAAGCCTGCGGATACTTCCCATGCAGCCCCGGGTGCGGCATCGGGTTAAAGCCACCAATCGGAATCCGACTCATCGATTCCACCCCCGCGCACACAAACAGCTCACCCGCCCCCATCTGAATCGCCCCCGCAGCAATATGAATTGCCTGCATCGAAGATCCGCAAAAGCGGTTGATGGTCAACCCACCCACACTTAAAGGCAGCCCCGCCAAAAAGCCAATCAACCGCGCCACATTAAAGCCCTGTTCAGCCTCAGGGAAGGCACACCCCACAATCAAATCTTCCACATGTTCGGCCAGTTTGGCGGCGGTGGTATTGCCCTGCTTGGCCACGCGGGCCACCAGCGCTTTCACCACTTGGGCAGCAATCTCATCGGGCCGCGTTTGCGCCAAAGCGCCCTTGTTAGCAGGCGTAAACGGCGAGCGCGCATACCCCACAATCACCACCGGAACCGCAAACGAAGCACCCATCGCTCTTACTTTCTTTTTCAAATTCTTACCCCAATCCTAGCCAATTCCCACCAACTTTACCAGCAACCTGCCAAAACCCACCCCGCCCCCCTGTCCCCCTCCTGCCACAACATCATATGGCAAAATGCATAATTTACTGGATTAAGCACCCCACGTGGGCCGTCATTCCAGAAGCTTAGATTTTGCGAGATGAGCGCTTGCGAATCCGCAAAATCAAGCTAT